>NZ_QAIQ01000265.1 GCF_003061105.1 Arthrobacter sp. HMWF013 | reverse complement strand
ATCCGGCCTCCCATACAACCGGTGCGAAAATCCGCTCCATGTACTGGCCTCCCCGAACAGCCGGCGGTTTTGCCTGCTGATGGTTACAACGTAAATCCACAGCCAATAAATTCCCTTTTCATCCGTCGGCGATTCTTGTTGCCGGCCGGTAAATTCCGGATGAACGGCACCGACAGGAGTGAGGCGAGGTCAGGCGGTCACGGCCGGACGCCTGGAGCCTGCACCCTGGTCAGGGCAACCGCGGACGACGGCGGGCGGCGGCTCATGTTCCGAAGCGGCGCTGCCTGCCGGCATAGTCCCGCAAGGCGCGGAGGAAATCGACCTTCCGGAAAGCCGGCCACAGGGCCTCGCAGAAGTAGAACTCGCTGTACGCGCTCTGCCACATCAGGAACCCGGACAGCCGCTGCTCCCCGGAGGTGCGGATCACCAGGTCCGGATCAGGCTGGCCCCTGGTGTACAGGAAGCGGGATATGTCATCCACGGAGAGAGTGTCGGCGAGCGCGGAAATATCCGCCCCCTTGGCGACGGCGTCATGCAGCAGTTCCCGCACGGCATCAACGATCTCGCGGCGTCCGCCGTACCCTACGGCCACATTGACGTGGATCTTCTCGTGCACCGGCGTCCGCGCCGTCAGTTTGTTGAGCCGCTCCGCCAGGTAATCGGGAAGGAGTTCAGGCGCACCCATGGCGTTGACCGAAATGTTGGCGTCCTCGTCGAGGCGGTCCAGCGTGTTGGCGATGATCCCCATGAGGAGGTCCAGCTCTTCCGAGGAGCGGCTCATGTTGTCCGTGGAGAGCATGTAGAGCGTGACAACCTTGACGCCCAGCTCCTGGCACCAGCCGAGGAATTCGTGGATCTTGTCAGCGCCGGCCTGGTGGCCCTGGCTGGTGGGCGCGTTGAACTGCTTGGCCCAGCGTCGGTTGCCGTCCACCATCACGCCGATATGCCTGGGAATGCGGTCTCCGGCGAGGTCCCTGAGCAGCCGCCTCTCGTAGAAGCCATAGAGGAACCCGGGCAATTCCACGAGGAGATTCACCTGACTTCCGTAGCTGTTCGACGGCATTGCACATCCTAGGCTACCGTCCGGGGCAGGCCCGTTGGCGCCAAGCCCCGCGCCGACAACCCCGATTTCTTGTTACTCATAGGTAACTTACTGGAACGGAGGATATTCTGGAGCCATGAACAGCCAGACTCCCGACAGCCGCCGCGCCCCCGAATCGGACCGGGGCCCAAGCGCTGTCGATGACGCAGCAGTCCGGCTGGCCGAACTCCTGATGATCAAGCCCAAATGGCGGGGCTGGATACACACCATCACAGCGCCCCTTGCCCTCGCTGCGGGCATCGTGCTGGTGGTGCTGGCTCCCACGCTTGACCGGAAGGTCACCTCGGCGATATATGCAGCCACAGGTGTCCTGCTCTTTGGCATCAGCGCCATCTACCACCGCGGCAACTGGTCCCCCGGGGTGAAGATTGTCCTGAAACGCCTGGACCACACCAATATCATGCTGGTCATCGCCGGCAGCTACACGCCCCTTGCGTGGGCCTTGCTGGAACGACCCAAAGCGGTGCTCCTCCTCTGGGTTATCTGGTCCGGAGCGATCCTGGGGGTCCTGTTCCGGCTGCTCTGGACCGAAGCCCCCCGCTGGCTGTACGTGCCCATCTATATCGCCCTGGGCTGCGGATCCCTGTTCTACCTCCCCGAGTTCTTCGCGGCGAGCGTTCCGGCCGCCGTCCTCATCTGCGCAGGCGGCATCCTCTACATCACCGGGGCAGTCTTCTATGCCCTCAAGAAGCCCAACATCAGCTACGAGCACTTCGGTTTCCACGAACTGTTCCACGCGCTGACGGTGCTCGCGTTCGGAGCCCATTTCGCGGCGATCCTCATCGCCGTTCTCAGTTGACAGGGCAACCTCAATGACGGAGCCCACTGACCCTGCCGTTCCCTCGCTGTAAACAGCGGCAGCACCGAAAGGTCAGGGAGTGAGCTCGCGGAGCCGCGTCCGACGGCGGGACACCAGCGCCGCCGTCGTCCTCCGTTCGGTAGTCCTCCGCGCTGCCGTCCCCCACCGCGATCACCAGTCCCGGGCTGGCCGCGTTCAGCAACTCCCGGTGCCCTGTGGCGACCCGGGAGTCCGGTCCCCGCTAGTCCTTTGCGCCGGGGCGGTTCGTGTCGGAGCCGTCCAGCGCGCTGCCCTCAACGCCGCCCTCTAACGGATGCCGCTCCTCGTCAGCCTGGATGTCAGCCGCTTCCGCCGCCGCCTGCCGTTCTTCCTCCACCTGGGCGCGGTAGCGGACACGCCGAATGCGGCGGACCATGTCGACAATGAGCAGCGTGGTGGCAAGGACGAAGAAGGCCGTCATGATGAAGCCCCACAGGCCGGGGGTGATCTGGTCCTCAGTAATGCCTTCGCGCAGGCCTGGCGTGGGAAGCGGCGAGGGTGTGGTGGCCAGGGTGAGGAGCAAGTGATGCACGGTTCAAACCTTCTGTGGAAACTGATGGGCAGCCGGCGACGGATTCCGGTCCCCGGCCCACCGGACCAGGATCACCGAACTGCTTTTCTACACGGCATAGAACAACCTGCCGCATCTATCTTAGCCCGGCGAACAGGTCCTTTTCGGGGAATTCAACTGGAATCCGGGCCTCGATCAGCGAGTAGTCTTCCCACGGCCACACCCTGCGCTGCATCTCGGGTGAGACGGCGAAGAAGAACCCCAGCGGATCCACTTGGGTGCGGTGTGCACGGAGAGCATCATCGCGGGCCTCGAAGTAGTCCCCGCAGTCGATCTGGGTGGTGGTGGGATGGGTGCCCGGTGGCGGGGTGTGGCCCTCGGCGTCCGTTTCCAGCCACGCGGCCAGCCGCTCTGCGTACGGCGACTGCAGGCCGGCCTCCTCGAGGGCGAAGTGCAGTGCCCGGAACCGTTCCGGACTGAACGCGCGGTCGTAATACAGCTTGCTGGGTATCCAGGCCTCTCCTGCGTCCGGGTAGCGGTCCGGGTCACCGGCAGCTTCGAACGCCTCCACAGCCACCCGGTGCGCCATGATGTGGTCCGGGTGCGGGTATCCCCCATTTTCGTCATAGCTGATAATCACCTGCGGCTTGAAGTCCCGGACCAGCCGCACCAGGGGTGCCGCTGCGCGATTCAGGGGCTGG
>NZ_QAIQ01000264.1 GCF_003061105.1 Arthrobacter sp. HMWF013 | reverse complement strand
GGGTAGAGCTGCGCAACCTGCAGCATGTAGTTGGCCCACTGCGGACCGGCAATCATGTAGCCGTCCAGGCGGGGATAGAACGTTCCGTTGATGGTGACGTTCTGGCCCGGGCGTTTCTGCCCCTCGAGGGCGTCGCCGAAGAAGGAAGCGGTGGCCAGGCCCGAGGTGTACCCGGCCACCCAGGTGGCGCCGTTGTTGTTGGAGGTGCCGGTCTTGGCGGCCACGGGAACCACGGTGTGGACCTTGGGGTTGATCCACACGCCGGACCCCACCTTCATGACATCCTGGAGGACCGCGTTGACCCCGCGCGCCACGTCCGGTTTCACGGCGTCGCGGCACTCGGGGGCCTGCGCAGGAAGGGTGCCGCCGTTGACGTCCTTGACCTCCAGCAGGGCAATCGGTGAGCAGTAGCGGCCATCATTGGCGAAGGTTGCAAAGGCATTGGCCAGATGCAGTGGCGCCACCCCGATGGCACCCAGGAGGTTGCCCAGCTGGTGCATGTTGATCTGGGCGCCGTCCAGCCCGCTGTGCAGGCCGACGGCGTCCACCATCTTCTGGATGCCGCAGAAGTCCAGCTGCGCGGCCGATGCGAAGGTGGCCGTGTTGATGGAGTTGTAGAGGCCGTAGTTGACCGGCATGGGACGGTAGTAACCCTCATCGGCGTTCTGCAGGTCATCGGCGGCGCCCAGTTCCGGGTTGTTCTGCGCCGTGCTGTACGCACCCAGGACCTTCCCGCAACTGGAACGCCAGGGGAATCCCAGCGGGTAGACCCGCCGGGAAGCGTCCACAACCGCGGTCATCGACTTGCCCTCGTTCAGCCACTCCGCGAACGTGAACGGCTTCATGGTGGACCCGGGCTGGAAACCTCCCGCGCCGTTGAGGTCGTTGCCCTGAGGGTCCCGCGAATCGACATTGAAGTTCAGCTGCGTGTCAAACTTTCCCTCTTCCGGGAGGAACACGGTGTTCTGCGCCATCGCCAGGATCCGGCCGGTTCCGGGCTGCACCGTCACCAGCGCCGCAGCCCATTTGTCAGGATTCGGTCCCGCGGTGCCGTCAACCTGTCCCTGCGCTGCCGTCTGCAGGCGGCTGTCCAGCGTGGTCTTGATGGTCAGGCCGCCACGGTAGAGGAGGCGTTCGCGGTCGATCAGGCTGTTCCCGAACGCCGGGTTGTTCAGGATGAGGTGCGAGATGTAGTCGCAGAAGTACGGCGCCATGGCCGCATTCGCACAGCCCTGCCTCGCCGGGTTCAGTTTGAGTTCGATGGGCGTCGCCACGGCTTCGTCGTGCTGGGCCTGGGTGATCTTGCGCAGGACGAGCATTTCCCCGAGGACCTGGTTGCGGCGGGCGATCGACTTTTCCGGGTTCACTGCCGGGTTATAAAAGCTTGGGCTGTTCACTAGTCCTGCCAGGAGGGCCGCCTGCGGCAGGGTGAGGTCCTTGGCAGTTGAGCTGAAGAAGTACCGGGCGGCGGCCTCGATGCCGTAGGCGTCCCTGTTGAAGAACACGATGTTCAGGTAGCCCTCGAGGATCTGGTCCTTGCTGAACTGCTTCTCCAGCGCGATGGCCAGCTTCATTTCGCGGAGTTTGTCGCCCACGCTCTTCTGGCCGCTGAGGATTACCTCGTCCGGCCGGTCCTTGGACAGGAACGACTCGTTGATCACGTTGGTGACGTACTGCTGGGTGATGGTGGACGCACCCTGGCGCCCGCTGCTGGTCATATTGGAGATGGCCGCCCGGAGGATGCTCTGGGGGTCGATGCCGGCGTGGTCGTAGTACCGGCTGTCCTCGATGGCAACGATGGCGTCGCGGACGTAGGGGGACATCTGGTCCAGGGGGACCTTCACGCGGTTTTCTGCAAAAAACGTCGCGATCAGCTGGTCGTCCGAGGTCAGGACCTTCGTGGACTGCGACGGCGGCGCCACCGTGAGTTCCTCCGGCAGTTTGTCGAAGAACGTGATGGAGTTGCTGACGCCATACCCCACGGCCGCAACCGCCGGTGCTATCAGGGTGGCGGCCAGAACGCCGCACAGTGCGCTCGCAGTGAAGTATCCCAGCACCCTGCCCAGGGCCGCTGCCACGCGGTGACCGCGCTTCCGCTTCGTTGTCTGCGCCATTGTCCAGCCTTCAGCTAGCGACGTGTGAACAGGATACGCCGCAGGACCTGCTTCCTCCAGATGCTGGATCAAGTGATGCCAAGCCGAGATTTTCCCGGGTAGATTGCCGGCCGCCTCTTGTTTAACCGATAGTTACCGATATATCGTTAACTATCGGTGAATAGATCGCCGACTGGATTCAATACCTTGGATCCACCCCTTTGAAAGGAATAGCACCATGAAGGGCATTCACGACGAAAAGAATTTGGAACCCGAGTTCGGGCGCGGACGTTTCGGCCGCGGCCGGGGGCATCGCGGACCGCACGGTCACCGCGGTGGCGGGTTTGGCCCTGGCTTTGGCCCAGGCGGGTTCGGCCCGGGTTTTGGACCGGGAGGAGGTTTTGGTCCCGGCTTCGGGCCAGGTCCGCGGCGGGCCAGCAGGGGCGACGTGAGGTGGGCGATCCTCTCGCTTCTTGCCGAGGCTCCGTCCAACGGATACGGGCTGATCAAGACCATCGCGGAAAAGACCTCCGGTGCATGGCGGCCCAGCCCGGGCTCCATCTACCCGACGCTCCAGCAGTTGGTGGATGAGGAACTCATCGAACCCATCGGCGAGGGCCGGCGGACCGACTTCACCCTCACCGATGCAGGCAAGGCGTACGTCGCCGAGCATGCGGAGCAGCTGGAGAACGCGTGGAACACCGAGGCGGAAGGTTCCGGGCCGGCGTTTCACCAGAGCATTGGGAAGCTGATGGGCGTCCTTCACCAGTTCCGGACGGCCGCCACCGAAGAGCAGCGGGCCGCCGCAGTGGAAAAGCTGGACGAGACGCGCCGTGCGCTCTACCGGATACTGGCCGACTGAGCCTGACGTTCCGGCGCAGGCTGCGTGTGTACCGCGGGGCTGAAATGTCCAGCCAGAATCTCGCCGAAGGCATAGGCGGTCTCGGCGTGCTGTGACAGGTCCACGCCCACGGTCTCCGCTTCATGGCTGACGCGGAACCCTATGAACCGGTTGATGGCCTTGCCGATCACCAGGGTCACGATGCCGGACAGGAGCACGGTGACCGTCACCGCGGCGGTCTGCGCAATCAGTTGCTGCATGCCGCCGCCGTAGAAGAGGCCGCCGCCCTGGCCGTCCACGGGAAGGGCGATAAAGCCCGGGGACAGCGTGCCGATCAGGCCGGCGCCGAGGTGCACCCCCACCACATCCAGGGAATCGTCCAGCCCGAAGCGGTATTTGAGGTCCACAAACACGGCACATGCTGCGCCGGCCACCAGGCCGAGGCCGATCGCGGCCACCGGGCTGATGTTGGCGCAGGACGGGGTGATGGCCACCAGGCCGGCAACCACGCCCGAGGCCGCACCCAGGGATGTGGGGTGCCCGTGACGGATCTTCTCCGTGACCAGCCAGCTGAGCATGGCCGCGGCAGGAGTCACCAGGGTGTTGATCCAGATCAGGCCGGCCTGCTCCGCTGTGGAGGCGGCGCCGCCATTGAAGCCGAACCAGCCGAACCACAGGATGGCCGCACCAAGCATGATGAAGGGGACATTGTGGGGGCGGTGGTTGGGGTCTTTCGCGAAGCCGTGGCGCTGGCCGACGATCATGGCAAGGACCAGGGCCGCTGTTCCGGAGCTGATTTCGACGACGGCCCCGCCGGCGAAGTCGATGACCTGGCCAAAGGCTTCGGTGATGGCGCCGCCGGCGCTCATGAGCCCGCCGCCCCAGATCATATAGGCGAGCGGGCAGTACACCAGCGTTACCCACAGCGGCACAAAAACGGCCCAGGCGCTGAACTTGGCCCGGTCTGCGATCGCGCCGCTGATCAGGGCAACGGTGACGATGGCGAAGGTGGCGCTGAAGCCGGCCTTGATGAGGTCCGGGGAGCCCATGATGGCCTGCAGCCCGAAGTTGGCAAAGGGATTGCCGAAGATGCCCAGGACGCCGTCGCCGGTGGTCATCGAGTAGCCCCACAGGACCCAGACGACTCCGACGATGCCTGCTGAGATGAAGCTCATCAGGATCATGTTCAGGGCCGCCTTGGCCCGGGTCATGCCGCCGTAGAACAGGCCGAGGCCAGGGGTCATGAACAAAACCATTGCGGCCGAAACCATCAGCCAGACGTGTTGCGCAGTGATTTCCACCTGCGGGTCCCTTCGCGTATTGAGCCTGAAATACGGGACAATCCACTGCGGCCCACGCATTCCCCCTGCTCAATATTTGCGGTCCCGTGTTTCGGAAAACACATCGCTAAGTTGCGGTGAGGTTACGCCGAGAGCCATTGCGTGAAGATCACGTGACCGATTTGTTTCCGGCACGTTAACGAGTCACTTTCCGACGTGCGCCGCCAGCCGTCACTGACCGGACGTTTCCTGCACATGAACACTGGCTCACCAACGCCACGGACTCCTGACGGCAACCAACCACCGGTAGCATCTTGACCATGCCCACTGCGCTCGACATGGCAGGTCCCATCCTGGAAATGCTGACCTGGCTGACCCTTCCTGCGGGGCTTGCCCTGCTCTTTTATGCGGGCATCCTCCGGCGTTTTGTGCACCCCTGGACTGTGGCGGAGGCCGTGGTCTATGCGGATGCCAGCGGGACGGGTTTCCGCTGGTTTGACCGCAAATTCCAGGTCCACCACGCGCCCATGTCTCCGCATGACATCAGGGACCTGGCCGTCGGTGACACGCTGCCGATCTACTACCACCCCAAGCGCCCCACCCAGTGGCAGACCGCAGCGCCCGAATCGGTGGGGCGCACCGCCGTCGTGCTTGGGCGTGTCCTCACCGGGATCGGCGCCGCGGCACTGATCGCCGGCTTCTTCCTGCCGATGTTCTGACCACCGATGTTCTGACCACCGATGTTCCAACTGCCGGGTAGGGCCATCCGGCACTGTCGGCAGAGGGTACCCCTCCCTAGCGTGGGGCCCATGGCTGCTGGACCCAACGCGGGGTTAGACGGACCCGCCTCTGACGCAATGCTCAAGCTGGGCCGGTTCTTCACCAAATGGGACCAGACAGACGATGGCAGGGCGGTGTTCCGGGAAGGCGGCCGCAAGGGCGACATCTTCTACCGCGACCGCTGGAGCCATGACAAGGTGGTCCGGTCCACCCACGGGGTGAACTGCACCGGCTCCTGCTCCTGGAAGGTGTACGTCAAAGACGGCATCATCACCTGGGAATCCCAGCAGACGGATTACCCCTCGGTGGGGCCGGACAGTCCTGAATACGAACCACGAGGCTGCCCCCGGGGGGCAGCCTTTTCCTGGTACACCTACTCACCCACCCGCGTCCGGTTCCCCTACGCCCGCGGCGTCCTGGTGGAGATGTACCGGGAGGCAAAGGCCCGGCTCGGCGACCCGGTCCTCGCTTTCGCGGAGATCGCGGCGGACCCGGAGCGGCGCCGCCGCTACCAGCAGGCCCGCGGCAAGGGCGGCCTGGTCCGCGTCTCGTGGCAGGAGGCAATCGAGATCGCCGCCGCCGCCCACGTGAACACCATTAAGACCTACGGTCCGGACCGCTGTGCCGGCTTCTCCCCGATCCCGGCGATGTCCATGGTCTCTCACGCTGTGGGCACCCGCTTCATCCAGCTGATCGGCGGGGTGATGACGTCCTTCTACGACTGGTACGCAGACCTCCCCGTCGCCAGTCCCCAGGTTTTCGGGGACCAGACCGACGTCCCGGAATCGGGGGACTGGTGGGATGCCCGCTATCTGATGATGTGGGGTTCAAACGTCCCGGTCACCCGCACTCCGGATGCACACTGGATGGCGGAGGTCCGGTACCGCGGCACCAAGGTGGTCACGGTCAGCCCGGACTACGCGGACAATACCAAGTTCGCCGACGAATGGCTCCCCGCCCAGGCCGGCACCGACGCCGCGCTCGCCATGGCCATGGGCCACGTCATGCTCAAGGAATTCTTCGTGGACCGCGACGTGCCGTTTTTCACCGACTACGTCCGCCAGTACACGGACCTGCCGTTCCTGGTCAGGCTGGTGAAGACCGACGACGGCGCGCTGACGCCGTCGAAATTCCTCACCGCGGCGGATATCCCGGGAGAGTCCGGTGCTGAGGACGCGGCGTTCCGCACCGTGCTGTTCGACAAAAAGACCGGGCGACCCGTGGTGCCGAACGGTTCCATGGGGTTCCGCTATTCCGGCAGCGGCGAGGGCAAGTGGAACCTTGACCTCGAGGGAATCGACCCGGCGTTGTCGCTGCGCGACGTCACCGGTGAGAGCGCCGAGATCCTGCTTCCCTGCTTCGAACAGGCTGACGGCACGGGCAGCGTACTCCGCCGCGGTGTGCCCGTCCTTCAGGTGGAGGGCCAGCTTGTCACCACCGTGTTCGACCTGATGCTCGCCCAGTACGGCGTGGGCCGCGAGGGGCTCCCGGGGCAGTGGGCAGCGGGCTACAACGACGCCACCACGCCCTACACCCCGGCCTGGCAGGAGGAGATCACCAGCGTGCCCGCGCAGGCCTGCATCAGGGTGGCGCGCGAGTTCGCCCGCAATGCCGAAGAGTCCAAAGGCCGGTCGATGATCATCATGGGCGCCGGGATCTGCCAGTGGTTCCACGGCGACACCACCTACCGGGCCGTCCTGGCGCTGGTGATGCTGACCGGCTGCATGGGCCGCAACGGCGGCGGCTGGGCGCATTACGTGGGGCAGGAAAAGACCCGGCCGGTCACCGGCTGGCTCTCGCTGGCCAATGCGCTGGACTGGTCCCGGCCGCCGCGGACCATGATCGGCACCGGCTACTGGTACATGCATACGGACCAGTGGCGGCAGGACGGCTACTCCGCCGATGCGCTGAAATCCCCGCTCTCCACCGGAGCGCTGGACGGCCTGCACACCGCGGATGCGCTGGCCCAGTCCGCGCGGCTGGGCTGGATGCCGTTTTATCCCCAGTTCGACCGGAACCCGCTGGACCTTGCGGACGAGGCGGAGGCCGCCGTCATCGCCGGGTCCGCGAAGGACACGCCCAGCTACATCGCGGAGGCACTCAAGAACCGCACCCTGAACCCGGCCATCGAGGACGTGGACGCCCCGGAGAACTGGCCGCGGACCCTGGTGCTCTGGCGCTCCAACCTGTTCGGCTCCTCCGCGAAAGGCAACGAGTACTTCCTCCGTAACCTGCTCGGCACCCACAACAACGTCCTGGGCAAGGACCACGCCGAGGGGCTCAAACCCACCAGCGTGAAGTGGCACGAGCAGGCGCCGGAAGGAAAACTGGACCTGCTGGTCTCCGCCGATTTCAGGATGACCTCCACCACGCTGCTCTCCGACGTCGTCTTCCCGGCAGCAACCTGGTACGAGAAACATGACCTCTCCTCCACAGACATGCACCCGTTTGTGCACGCCTTCAGCCCGGCGATCGACCCGCCGTGGGAGACCAAAACCGACTTCGACACCTTCCACCTGCTGGCGCGCGAATTCTCCCGGCTCGCCAAAACCCACCTGGGCGTCCGCCGGGACCTGGTGAGCGTGCCGCTGCAGCATGACACCCCCGGCCAGCTCGCCCAGCCCGGCGGGATCGTCCGGGACTGGCGGGAGACCGGCATCCCCGCGGTTCCCGGCCAGAACATGCCCGTCTTCTCGGTGGTGGAGCGGGACTACACGGCCATCGCAGACAAACTGGCCGCCGTCGGACCGCTGGCTGACAAACTGGGCTTCACCGTCAAGAACGTCACCTACAAACTCGCCGGCCCGCTGGACCGGCTCAGCCGCTCCAACGGTGTGATGCTCGGCGGCGCCGCGGACGGCAGGCCCGCGATGGACACCGACGCGAAAATGGCCGAGGCCATCCTGGCGTTCTCCGGCACCACCAACGGGGCACTGTCCGTGCAGGGCTTCAAGGACCTGGAAATCCGCACCGGCCGGAAGCTCGCGGACCTGTCCGAGGGCTCCGAGGAAAAGTTCATCACCTTCGCCCAGACCCAGGCGGGCCCGGTCCCGGTGATCACCTCGCCGGAATGGTCAGGCTCCGAAACGGGCGGCCGCCGGTACGCCCCGTTCACCATCAACATCGAACGGCTCAAGCCTTTCCACACGCTGACCGGCAGGATGCACTTCTTCCTCGACCACGACTGGATGACCGACATCGGCGAAGGGCTGCCGATCTACCGCCCGCCGCTGGACATGCACCGGCTCTTCGGCGAGCCCAAGCTGGGCCGGGACGGGCAGCTGGAGGTGGTGGTCCGCTACCTGACGCCGCACTCCAAGTGGTCCATCCACTCCGAGTACCAGGACAACCTGCTGATGCTCTCGCTCTCCCGCGGCGGGCCGACAGTCTGGATGAGTCCCGCCGATGCCGAGTCCATCAAGGTCAGGGACAACGACTGGGTGGAATGCCTGAACATCAACGGCGTCCTGGTGGCCCGGGCAATCGTCAGCCACCGGATGCCGGCCGGCATTGTCTACGTCCACCACGCCCAGGAACGCACCATTGACGTGCCGAAGTCCGAGGCCACCGGACGGCGCGGCGGCATCCACAACTCCGTGACCCGGCTCCTCGTCAAACCCTCCCACCTCATCGGCGGCTACGCCCAGCAGGCCTACGCGTTCAACTACCTGGGCCCCACCGGAAACCAGCGCGACATGGTTGCCACCGTCCGCCGTCGTTCCCAGGAGGTGCAGTACTGATGCGTGTTATGGCTCAAATGGGCATGGTCATGAACCTGGACAAATGCATCGGCTGCCACACCTGTTCCGTGACCTGCAAGCAGGCCTGGACCAACCGTGCAGGCACCGAATACGTCTGGTTCAACAACGTCGAAACCCGCCCCGGGCAGGGGTATCCGCGCCGCTACGAGGACCAGGAGAAGTGGCAGGGCGGCTGGGTGCTGAACAAGCGCGGCAAGCTGGTCCTCAAGGCCGGCGGCCGGGTGAAGAAGCTCTTGGGGATCTTCGCCAGCCCGGTCCAGCCCGAGCTCAAGGACTACTACGAGCCGTGGACCTACGACTACAAAACGCTGGTGGACGCCCCGCTGGGCGACGACTTCCCGGTGGCCCGGCCCAAGTCGCTGATCACCGGCGAGGACACCAAGATCACGTGGTCGGCGAACTGGGACGATGACCTGGGCGGTTCCACCGAGTACGGGCACCTGGACCCGATCGTGGAGAAGGTCCGGCGCGAATCCGAGGACAAGATCAAGTTCGCCTACGAGCAGACCTTCATGTTCTACCTGCCGCGGATCTGCGAACACTGCCTGAACCCGTCCTGCATGGCATCCTGCCCCTCCGGTGCCATCTACAAGCGGGTGGAGGACGGGATAGTCCTGGTGGACCAGGACAAGTGCCGCGGCTGGCGGCAGTGCGTCACCGGCTGCCCGTACAAGAAGATCTACTTCAACCACAAAACCGGCAAGGCCGAGAAGTGCACCTTCTGCTACCCGCGGGTGGAGGTGGGCCTGCCGACGGTCTGCTCGGAGACCTGCGTGGGCAGGCTGCGGTACCTGGGGCTGTTTTTGTACGACGCCGACGCCGTCACCGCGGCAGCGTCGGTCACCGACCCGCAGGAGCTCTACGACGCCCAGATGGATGTGCTGCTTGACCCGAACGATCCGGAAGTCCAGGCCGAGGCGCGGGCGCAGAACATCCCGGAGGACTGGATCGACGCCGCCAGGCGCTCGCCGGTGTACGCCCTGGCCAAGGTGTACAAGGTGGCCCTGCCGCTGCACCCCGAGTACCGGAC
>NZ_QAIQ01000263.1 GCF_003061105.1 Arthrobacter sp. HMWF013 | reverse complement strand
CTTATTGCCCGCGTCCTCTCCAACAGCACCCGCAAGATGCATACCCGCCGTGGTTCCATCACCGACGTCGTCATCACTGACGACGCCGCCTCCCATGGGCGCCCCAGGCTGTCCGCCGTGGGACCCGGCAGTGGGCACGGCACGCTCAAGGTCACCTTCTTTAACGGCTTCCGGGCAAAAGCGGAGCTCCTGCCCGGCCGGCGCGTCATGTTCTCCGGCAAGGTCACGCAGTATGGCTCCTCACTGAGCCTGACCAACCCGGATTTCAACCTTTTGGACGAGGACCCGGACATGCCGGGCATGGATCCCGAGAAGCTGGCTGCCATGCCCGTTCCGGTGTATCCGGCCACCAGCAAACTCACCAGCTGGTCCATCCAGAAAGTCATTGCCACCCTGTTGGAGACCCTGGACCTGGACGACGTGCCGGATCCGCTGCCAGAGTCGGTGGTCCGCCGGGAGAAGTTCCTGCCGGTGGCCCAGGCCTACCGGCTCATCCATAGGCCGGAGTCACATGCCGACTGGAGGCAGGCCCAGGACCGTCTGCGGTACCAGGAGGCCTTGGTCCTGCAGGCGGCGCTGGCCCGGCGCCGTGCGCAGCTCGCGGCCGAGGAAGCCACCGCCCGCCGCCCTGTCACCGGAGGCCTGCTGGCGGCGTTCGATCAGCAGCTTCCTTTTACGCTCACCGCCGGACAGGCAGCTGTGGGCAAGACCCTCGCGGCCGAACTGGCGCAGGACAGCCCCATGAACAGGCTGTTGCAAGGCGAAGTCGGCTCCGGCAAGACCATCGTGGCGCTGCGGGCCATGCTGCAGGTGGTGGACGCGGGGGGACAGGCAGCGTTGCTGGCGCCCACAGAGGTTCTGGCTGCCCAGCACTTCGATTCCATCCGCCGGACCCTGGGGGCCCTGTCCCGGGACCCTATGCTGTCTGGGGACAGCTTGCTCGCCGGCCTGGCCGGGGACGCCGTCCAGGTCAGCCTGCTCACAGGCTCCCTGCCCACGGCGGCCCGCAAACGCGCCCTGCTCGATGCAGCCTCCGGTGCGGCCGGGATCGTGATCGGGACGCACGCACTGCTGAGCGAAAACGTCTCTTTCTACGACCTTGGACTGATCGTGGTGGACGAACAGCACCGGTTCGGCGTGGAACAGCGCGATGTGCTGAGGTCAAAGGCCAGCAAGCCGCCGCACCTCCTGGTCATGACAGCAACCCCGATTCCCCGGACCGTTGCCATGACAGTCTTCGGGGACCTTGAAACCTCAGTGCTGGACGAACTTCCCGCCGGCAGGGCACCGATCACCACCCATGTGGTGGGCCTGGCGGAAAACCCCGGCTGGGCGGACCGCATCTGGACGCGGTCCCGCGAAGAGATCGCCGCCGGCCACCAGGTGTTTGTGGTGTGCCCCAGGATTGGAACGGACGACGACGGCGACTTCAGTCCCGGTGAAGCCGAACCTTCGGCGGCTGACCTGGAGGGCGGGAGCAGCGCCCGCGAGCTCGCCTCGGTGACGGCCGTCGTCGAACATCTCCAACAGGAACCGGCCCTGGCCGGGGTGCCGCTGGCGCCCCTGCACGGACGCCAGGACCCCGCCGTGAAATCGGCGGCGATGGCTGACTTCACCGCCAACCGGACCAAGCTCCTGGTCTCCACCACAGTCATTGAAGTCGGAGTTGACGTCCACAACGCCACCCTCATGGTCATCCTCGATGCGGACCGTTTCGGTATTTCCCAGCTCCACCAGCTCCGTGGCCGGGTAGGCCGCGGCGGGTTGGCCGGAACCTGCCTGCTGGTTACCAGCCTCGAACCCGGGCACCCCAGCCGCCGCAGGCTGGACGCCGTGGCTGCCACCACCGACGGTTTCGCGCTGTCCCAGGAAGACCTCAAGCTCAGGCGCGAAGGCGACATCCTGGGGGCGTCGCAGTCTGGTGGCCGCTCCACGCTGAAGTTGCTGCGGGTGCTCGAGCACGAGGACGTTATTGCCCGTGCCAGGACGGACGCGCAGGAAATCGTCGGCAACGACCCGTCGCTGGCGCAGCATCCTCTGCTCGCTGCGGCCATTGACGAGTATCTCAACCCTGAGAAGGAGGCGTTCCTTGAACGCGGATAGCAGGCAGCCATGAGCCGGATCATCGCGGGTGCAGCCGGCGGAACGCCCCTGGCGAACGTTCCCGGGTCCCTGACCAGGCCAACCACAGACCGTGTCAAGGAGGCCCTGTTTTCCCGGCTCGACGCCTTCGGGATCATTGCGGGTGCCAAGGTCCTGGACCTTTACGCAGGTTCCGGTGCGTTGGGCGTGGAGAGCGGCAGCAGGGGAGCCGGCACCGTGGACCTGGTGGAATTCGATGCGAAGGCCAGCTCCGTGTGCCAACGCAACGCCGACCTCGTCAACGGGCTCCTGGGGCACAAGGTCGTGACAGTGCACCGGTCGAAGGTGGAGTCATTCCTCGAGCGCGCAGACGGTTCCGCAACGTGGGATCTGGTCTTCCTGGATCCGCCCTATCCGTTGGACGAGCCCGCCTTGTCGGCGGTGCTGGCCAAACTCGCTGACCACCTCACCCCGTCGGCGGTGGTGGTGGTGGAGCGGTCCTCCCGCTCACCCGAGCCCGGGTGGCCGGCTCGCCTGGAACGGTTCGCGGAGAAGAAGTACGGCGAAACCCGGCTGTGGTTCGCAGAGCCGTCGGTGCCGGATGCCATCCCGCCGGACCTTGTTATTGACGGGCAGGAACAGAGCCAGCCCTAGCCGTGCCGGGGTCTCAGCCTGCCAGCATGTCCAGGTCGACACCCGCGAGAACCCGGGCGGGGTGCGGACCCCGTGCGGTCAACTCGGCCGTCCAGGCCGCAGGCCATGGACTTTGTGTTCCTGCCAGGATGACGTTGCCGGGATAGCGGCCGGCGAACATGCCGGACTCGGCGAAGGCGGCCACATCAGTCATGGCCCGGCGCATGGCTGCCGCCTGGCTTCGTACCAGGGTCAGGGCCGGCTCATCGCCGACGTTGACGATCAGCACGCCTTCCGGTGCCAGCCGTGCCCGGGCCTCCTGATAGAACTCCGTGCAGGCGATGTGCTCCGGGGCCCCCGGACCCGAGAAGATATCCAGGATGACGACGTCGAACTGAAGCCCACCGCCCACGTCGGCCAAAGCACCGCGGGCGTCCCCGATGACAGTGTGCAGGTCCGTACCCTCGGGCAGGGGCAGTTGCTGGAGGACAAAGTCGAGCAATTCCCGTTCCAGCTCCACCGCGTACTGGATCGACCCCGGCCGTGTTGCCTGGATGTAGCGGGCGAGTGTCAGCGCGCCGGCTCCAAGGTGCAGCGCTGCCACCGGCTGGCCCTCCGGCGCGGCGAGGTCCACCAGGTGGGCGATCCGCCGCAGGTATTCGTAGAAGATCTCCTCGGGGTGGGCGAGGTTGACGTGCGACTGCTCAGCACCGCCAATGCTCATGACGTAGCCGCCGCCGGTGAAGGTGTCCGGCTCAATGGCTGCGTGCTGTCCGGTGGTCCGCAGGAATCTGGTGGCCCGGAGGTTGCCGGCGTCGGCCATCAGAGCTTTCCGCTGAGGGTGGCCAAGCGCGCGGCAGCCTCTTCGAGGACATCCACTTTTTTGCAGAATGCGAACCTGAGCAGGCTGCGGGTGCGTTCTGCACCCTGCGGGTGGCAAAAGACAGGGACGGGGATTGCGGCCACTCCGACCAGCGAGGGCATCCGGCGCGCCAGGTCCACGGAATCGCCGATGCCCAGGGGAGCAGTGTCCACATTGACGAAGTAGGTGCCTTGCGGGGTGAAGACATCGAAGCCGGCGGAGCGGAGGCCGTCGCTGAGGATGTCCCGTTTCTTCCGAAGCGTGGCGGCGATGCCCTGGTAGAAGCCATCCGGCAGCGCCAGGCCCGTGGCGATGGCTGCCTGGAAGGGTGTTCCCGAACTGTAGGTCAGGAACTGCTTCACGGTGCGGACGGCGGCCACCAGATGCTCCGGGCCCGTCAGCCAGCCGATCTTCCAGCCGGTGAAGGAGAAGGTCTTTCCTGCTGACGAAATGGTGATGGTCCGTTCAGCGGCGCCGGGCAGTGTGGCCACCGGAATATGACCCGGACCGAAGGTGAGGTGCTCATACACTTCATCGGTGATGATGAGGCAGTCATGCTTTTGGGCCAGCCCGACGACGCGCTGAAGGACTTGGCGGGGAAAGACAGCACCGGTGGGGTTGTGCGGGTTATTCAGCAGCACCACCTTGGTTCTGTCCGTAAAGGCCGCTTCGAGAGCAGCCAGGTCCGGGAAAAAGTCGGGCGCCAGGAGGGGTGCCGTGACGTGGGTGGCACCGGAGAGTCCGATGACGGCGCCGTACGAGTCATAGAACGGCTCGAACGTCAGGACCTCGTCGCCAGGGCCCACAAAGGCGAGCAGGGCCGCCGCAAGGCCTTCGGTGGCGCCCGTAGTGATAAGGACCTCGGTCTGCGGATCCGGAGTCAGCCCATAGAACCGGTCCTGGTGTGTTGCGACAGCCTCGCGCAGCTCAAGAATGCCTTTGCCGGGAGCATACTGGTTGGCCCCGGCATCGATGGCGGCAATGGCTGCGGCCTTGATTTCCGCCGGCCCGTCCTCGTCCGGAAAGCCCTGCCCCAGGTTGATGGCGCCGGTCTGGGCCGCGAGGGTGGTCATCTCCTCGAAGATGGTGACGCCCAGCTCTCCGGCGGAGCCCAGGAGGTTGGCGCCGGCCGCGGCACGCTGCCACGGAGCCGGTGCCGCAGGCTGGGAAAGTTCCCGTGGTGGATGCATCCAGTCATGGTATCCCGGGCTGGAGATGCGGTAGGTTCGGTGCATGAGACGCGCTGTCTGCCCCGGATCCTTTGACCCCATCCACAACGGTCATCTCGAGGTAATCGCCCGCGCTGCGGGCCTCTTCGATGAAGTCATCGTGGCCGTGTCCACCAACTACGCGAAGAAGTACATGTTCAGCCTGGGGGACCGCATCGACATGGCGAGGGAGACCCTGGCTTCCCTCAAGGGAATTGTGGTTGAACCGGTGGGCGAGGGCCTGCTGGCTGAGTACTGCCACCAGCGGGGTGTGTCCGCGATTGTGAAGGGCCTCCGTTCCTCCTCCGACTTCGACTACGAACTGCCCATGGCCACCATGAACCGCCAGCTCAGCGGTGTGGAGACGGTATTCCTGCCCGCAGAGGCGCGCTACCTTCATCTGTCGTCCACCCTGATCAAGGAAGTGGCCAGCCTGGGCGGCAGTGTGTCCGACTACGTGCCCCGTTCGGTTCAGAAGAGGATGCTCTCTGGCGAGTCGGCATCTGTACAGCTGCCCAGAGGGTAGGCTAGTGGCGGTACTTTCGACGGGCCGTCCGTCGCCTGGTTTGAGTCCCCAAGGTTCTTCAGGCTAAGATGGTACGTCGGTCATATGTTCAACAGGAGTTCTCATTAAACGAGATGCTAGTTCGCCCTTGGCGTTCGACGTCAAGGACCTCGGGCGCAGCCCGGGAAGCATGCGGACACTGAAAGAACATGTACCCGCACCAAGTGATCTTGGTGTGGCACTCATTGGCGTTCAGGAAGGCTCGGACATCGGGCTGGATTTGAGGCTTGAGGCCGTACACGAAGGAATTCTGGTATCAGGAACCGCAGCCGCCCATGTTACGGGTGAATGCGGCCGGTGCCTGGATCCCCTTGCGTATGACCTTGAGGTCAATGTGCAAGAACTTTTCTTCTACGAAGGCGTCCTGCTTTCGGATGAGGAAGACGATGAAGAGCAACGTCGAGTCGAGCACGATCTAATCGATCTTGAACCGGTGTTGCGGGACGCAGTTGTAACCATGCTGCCGTTCCAGCCGGTGTGCCGGGAAGACTGCCAGGGCCTCTGTTCCGAATGCGGAATTCGCCTGGAAGACGAGCCGGGGCACCACCACGAGGTCTTGGATCCTCGCTGGGCTGCCCTAGCTGATATGGCTAAGCCTGACCGGCAAAATTGATTTGTACGTGTTTGTCTAGAGAGAAATGAGTTAGCCGTGGCTGTTCCCAAGCGGAAAATGTCTCGCTCGAATACCCGCGCCCGCCGCTCCCAGTGGAAGGCAACTGCCCCCCACCTGGTGAAGACCGTAGAGAACGGCCAGGTCACCTACAGCCTGCCGCACCAGGCAAAGGTCGTTACCGACTCGGCTGGCACTGCGCTGTTCCTTGAGTACAAGGGACGCAAGGTCGCAGACGTCTAATCGGCCGCTTAGGCTGAGATGATGTCTTCAACTGAAGAGCTTCTGAAGCGTCTCGGTGTCTCAATTGACGCCGGGACGCTTCGTCTTGCTCTCACACACCGTTCCTACGCCTACGAAAACGGCGGCATCCCCACCAACGAGCGGCTTGAGTTCCTGGGTGACTCCATCCTGGGTTTTTCGGTGACGGATGCCCTGTACAAGGACAACCCGAGCCTGCCCGAAGGCGACCTGGCAAAACGCCGGTCTGCCGTGGTCAGCACGCGGGCCCTCGCCGGCATCGGCCGAAGCCTCGGCATTGGGGAGTACATCTACCTGGGTCAGGGCGAAAAACTGACCGAAGGCAAGAACAAGGCTTCCATCCTGGCGGACACCATGGAAGCGCTGATCGGCGCTACCTACGTATCCAACGATATTGAGACGGCACGCCAGTTGGTCATGCGGCTGGTCGGCCCTCTCCTGAAGGACGCAGCCGCGCTTGGCGCGGGCACCGACTGGAAGACCAGCATCCAGGAACTCGCGGCCAGCCGGCAGCTCGGGACCATCTACTACGCAGTGGAAGGTGCCGGCCCGGACCATGCCCGCACCTTCACGGCTGTCCTTAATATTGGCGGCACCGCGTACGGCAAAGGATCCGGCCACTCCAAGAAGGAAGCCGAGCAGGAAGCCGCTGCAGACGCCTGGCGGGTTCTCTCCGGAACCGTTGGATCAGCGGAGGCCGGGGCAACACCGGAGTCCGCCGCCGGCTCGTAACCTGCCATGCCTGAACTGCCTGAAGTGGAGGTGGTCCGCCGCGGCCTGGTGAGCTGGGTGCGCGGCCGGACCATCACCTCCGTTGACGTCCTGGACGCACGGTCCATCCGCCGCCACGCCCTGGGCATGGAGGATTTTGCCGGCAACCTCGTGGGTGCCACGGTCACCGACGTCGTGCGGCGCGGCAAATTCCTGTGGCTCCCCTTGACGGATTCAGCAGCCGCCCACCCGGCTGCTGCTTCGGCCGACGGCGAGGTGTCCGCTGACACCAGTCCCGCCGTCGCCCTCATGGCACATCTGGGTATGAGCGGCCAACTGCTCATGCAGGATGCCGGCGTCCCCGATGAGAAGCATCTGAAGGTCCGGCTCCGCCTGAGTCCCCGTGAGGGGATGCCCGGGCAACTGCGGTTTGTGGACCAACGCATTTTCGGGGGACTTTTTGTTACAGCGATGGTTCCCACGGACGACGGCGGCCCGGGTGGACTTGCTGAGTCACCGCTGCCGCTGATCGCCGAGGAAGCCGCCCATATCGCACGCGACCCCCTGGACCCGGCGTTTTCCTTCGACCTGTTCTACCAGCGGCTCCGGAAGCGGAAGACCGGGCTCAAACGTGCCCTGCTGGACCAGGGTCTGATAT
>NZ_QAIQ01000262.1 GCF_003061105.1 Arthrobacter sp. HMWF013 | reverse complement strand
GATCGTAAACGGCCAGATCAACAGTGGCGGCTACCTCGACCCGGACACCACGCGCTCCGCTCTCAGCTCAGAGGACAAACAGACCCTGCTCGCCCTGGCGCAGAACGGAAATCCCGTAGACCGTTCGCTGTCCACTGGGGATTATCGGATTGTCGCCGTGGCAACAGGCTACGGCGACGTGCTGGTGACCGGTCTTCCGCTCGCCGCAAAGGAAAGCACCCTCGCCTCGCTGGTGTGGACATTCACGTTCGTTTCCCTCGGCGGCCTGGCTCTGATCGGACTTGCCGGGACCGTGCTCATTCGACGCACCATGAAGCCGCTGGAGCAGCTATCGGAAGTCGCCACCCGGGTCTCCCGGCTCCCCCTGGATGCCGGAGAGGTGGCACTCGCGGTGCGCGTCCCGCCGTCGAACTCCAATCCCGGAACCGAGGTGGGCAGCGTCGGCCATGCGCTCAACCTCATGCTGGACAACGTGGCCAGTGCCCTGGAGGCGCGGCAAAAGAGCGAAACCAAAGTGCGGCAGTTCGTGGCCGACGCGTCCCACGAACTCCGGACCCCATTAACGGCCATCCGCGGTTACACGGAACTGATGAGGATGACCGAGAACTTCACGCCGGACGGCCGGAAGTCGTTGGCACGTGTGCAGAGCCAGTCCGAGCGCATGACCACCCTGGTGGAGGACCTGCTCCTGCTCGCCCGGCTCGACGAGGGCCAGCCGCTGAAACTCAGCGAAGTGGACCTCACCCAGCTGGTGATTGAGACTGTCAGCGACGAAAAAGTTATCGCCCCGGGCCACACCTGGCGTCTTGAGCTGCCGGATGAGCCGATCGCTGTCACCGGCGACGCCTCACAGCTCCGCCAGGTTCTGGTGAACCTGCTCTCCAACGCACGCAAGCACACTCCTCCCGGCACCACGGTGGTTACCAGGGTCTGCAGGGCTGGGGATGGAAGCGCCGAAGTGACGGTAACGGACGACGGCGGCGGCATGCCGGCTGACTTCGTGGACAAGGCCTTCTCGCGTTTTGCCCGCGCAGACGCTGCCCGCGCGGGCACGGCACCGGCTTCCGGATCTGCGGCTTCCGAGGGCACCAGCGGACTCGGCCTGTCCATCGTCCAGTCGATCGTGGAGGCTCACGGTGGAACCGTGACCGTACAGTCCAGCCCCGGCCACACTGTTTTCAAGCTTCGCCTTCCCACCATCCACTGACCCCGCAAGTCGACACACCGCCGTCGTGATCTCCGTTACCAAAATGTGACTTAAGCGCTGAGCTCCTGTACCGTCGATTAAGTGCAGCTCTATCGGGCTGCATATCCGGATGACGCCAAGCTCTGCCGCTTCCCGGATCCCGCGTTCAGAGGCAGAGGCGGGGGACCCACGGTCCCGGGCCACGAGTGCCCTTGGGGTTAAGCCAGCACGTGATTTTCCGTGTGGCCGGATGCCCTCATCCGAACCCGACAGCTAACTCCGCAGGTGTGAGAGGCGATCCATCATGTCTGAATTCAACGTACAAACGCGCCCGGAAAACGGGTCAGGGAATCTCCACAGCGGCCGAAAAGTTACCGTAGCGGAGTCAACGGCAACGTCCGAGTCCGTTTCCTCCACGTCACCCAGAACTAAATTTCCCTCGCTTGGCCGGCGTGCAGCCGTCTTCACCGCGGCGTGCGCCCTCCTTATTGGCGTCGGCGCTGCCGGCCATGCCTCGGACGCCGATTTCCTAGCGGCCAGCGAGACTGCGCCGACGGCCGACGCCTCCGCTGCCGGGGATTCCAACCTGAGCTTCGAAAAGGCCGAAATCCAGGCCAAGCCTTCCCC
>NZ_QAIQ01000261.1 GCF_003061105.1 Arthrobacter sp. HMWF013 | reverse complement strand
CGGCGGGCTTGCCTCGCTGAAGACCGGACTTGAGGGCCTTGGGTTGGGGAGCTCGGTGATTGGCCCCATCCCGTCCGAGGATGGGAAAGCAGTACAGTTCATCGCCCCCATCGATTCCTCGGGTGAAGTCAAGGAATCCGTCCAGGAGTTGCGTGACTTCATCGCCGAAGGCGCACCGGAAGGAATGCAGACCTTTGTGACCGGACCTGCGGGCTTGGCGGCAGATCTGACCAGCGCGTTTGCCGGGATTGACGGAATCCTGCTCCTGGTGGCACTGGGTGCTGTCTTCGTGATCCTGCTGATTGTCTACCGCTCGCTCCTGCTGCCCATCGCGGTGCTCCTGACCTCGGTGTTCGCGCTGTGCGCCGCGATCCTGCTGGTGTTCGGAATGGCCAAGCTCGAGTGGATCCAGCTCAACGGCCAAAGCCAGGGAATTCTTTCCATCCTGGTGATCGGTGCCGCCACGGACTACGCCTTGCTCTACGTAGCGCGGTTCCGCGAAGCGCTCACCCACACCACCAACCGGACCTCCGCGGTGCTGACCGCCTGGAAGGCCTCGTTCGAGCCGATCCTCGCTTCAGGCGCCACGGTCATCATCGCCCTGCTTTGCCTGCTTTTCTCGGACCTGAATTCCAACAAGGGCCTCGGCCCCGTGGCTGCTGCCGGCATCCTCTGCGCACTCTTCGCAGCGCTGACCCTGCTGCCGGCCCTGATGGCGCTCCTGGGGCGGGCCGCCTTCTGGCCATTCGTACCCAAGCTTGTTCCGGCGGACCAGCGTGAACCCGAACTGGTCACGGGCCTGGAAGGGCAGAAGGGCCTCTGGCGGGCCACCGGTTCCCTGGTTTCGCGCCGCCCCCGGACGGTCTGGGTAGCCTCGGTCCTCCTGCTGCTCGTTGCCTCTGCCGGAATCCTCCAGCTCAAGGCCAACGGCGTGCCGCAAACGGACGTTATCCTCTCCGCCTCCAATGCCGTTGACGGCCAGGACGCCCTCGCCCGCCACTTCGACGCCGGCAGCGGCAGTCCCGCCGTCGTGGTCGCGGACGAAAGCAAGGCTGACGAGGTGCTGGAAAAGGTCAAGGCGGCCGACGGCGTGGGAGACGCGTACCTCCTGGCCGCCGGCAGCGTCCCCATCACCGGAGCTCCCGGTACGCCAGGCTCGCCGGATGTCCGCGAGGGGAAGGTGCTGATCAACGCCACCCTGAACTACGCCGCGGATTCAATTGAGGCCGAGGATGCCGTCAAGGTCCTGCGTGAGCAGGTCAAGACGGTCGACGCCGATGCGCTGGTGGGCGGTGTCACGGCAACTGCGCTGGACACCAACACCACAGCCCAGCGTGACCTGGTGATCATCATCCCCATTGTCCTGGTGGTCATCCTGATCATCCTGATGCTGCTCCTGCGGTCCGTGCTGGCTCCGGTGCTTCTGGTGCTCTCCGTGGTCCTGTCCTACGGCGCGGCCATGGGCGTCTCGGCCCTGGTCTTCAACAACATCCTGGGCTTCCCGGGCGCAGATGCCACTGTTCCGCTGTTCGGCTTTGTCTTCCTGGTGGCCCTCGGCGTGGACTACAACATCTTCCTGATGAGCCGTGTGCGCGAAGAGTCGCTGAAGCACGGGACGCGCCCCGGCATCCTGCGCGGGCTCGGCGTCACCGGCGGCGTGATCACCTCGGCCGGAGTGGTGCTGGCCGCCACGTTCGCCGCGCTCAGCATCATCCCCATCATGTTCCTGGTGCAGTTGGCGTTCATTGTGGCGTTCGGCGTGCTGCTGGATACCGTCCTGGTGCGCTCGCTGCTGGTGCCCGCCCTTGCCTACGACATCGGCCCGCGCATCTGGTGGCCCAGCAAGCCCGGCAGGCCTGAACTGGATGCTGCGGTTCAGCGGGACGGCCGTGGCAGCCTCGAAACCGACCTGGAGGGTGCCGGCCACCGGTAGGACTGCCCGTTTTCCGGCCGGACACTCAACCCTGCGCCTGCCACCATTTCACCGTCGCCGCTGCGGCTTCGGGAAGCGGGGTGGGGCGCAGGCCAAGGGCGGCCTGGCTTTCGGCGGAGTCCATCACAAAGGGCTTCTCGAACTGATAGAGCGTTTCCGCCAGCTCCCGCATGTCCTGGGAGAACATTTCCGTTGCCCGGAAGACCCAGCCCGGCATGGTTCCGATCCTCGGGGCGCGCACCTCCGCGGCCCCGGTGAATGCGGACGCGAGCTGCCGCTGGGTGAGGGCCGGGCCTGTGGGCGCGTGCCACACCCTGTTCCAGAGTGCGGGCGTGCGCGCCGCGAGGATCATCGCCGCCGCCAGGTCCGGCACGTAGG
>NZ_QAIQ01000260.1:5910-11129 GCF_003061105.1 Arthrobacter sp. HMWF013 | reverse complement strand
AGGGCCTGGCGTACGTCCTCTTCAAGGAAGACGGCGAACTGGCCGGTCCGGTTGCCAAGAACCTGACTGACACGGAACGCTCCGGCCTGGCTGACGCCGTGGGCGCCAAGCCCGGCGACTGCATCTTCTTTGCCGCCGGTGAAAAATCCGCCGCGCGCGCCCTCCTCGGTGCTGCGCGTGTGGAAATCGGCCACCGCACGGGCCTGATCGATCCTGGCGCCTGGGCCTTCTGCTGGGTGGTTGACGCGCCCATGTTCGAACCGGCCGCCGCAGCCGTGGCTTCCGGCGATGTGGCCGTCGGCGCAGGCACGTGGACCGCCGTCCACCACGCCTTCACCTCGCCCAAGCCCGAGTTTATGGACACGTTCGATCAGGACCCGGAATCAGCCCTTTCCTACGCCTACGACATCGTCTGCAACGGCAACGAAATCGGCGGCGGTTCCATCCGTATCCACGAGCGCGATGTCCAGGAACGCGTCTTTGAACTGATGGGCCTGGACCGGGCAGATGCCCAGACCAAGTTCGGCTTCCTGCTGGAGGGCTTCAAGTTCGGCGCCCCTCCGCATGGCGGCATCGCGTTCGGTTGGGACCGTGTGGTGGCGCTGCTCGCAGGCGTCGAGTCCATCCGCGACGTCATTGCGTTCCCGAAGACCGGCAACGGCTATGACCCGCTGACCCAGGCCCCGGCCCCCATCACGGCCCAGCAGCGCAAGGAAGCCGGCGTCGACTTCAAACCGGAAGCCAAGAAGGCCGACTGATCTGAGATGCCGCAGCCAAAAGGCTCCCCGGGACACCGGGGAGCCTTTTGCATCGGGAAGGTGGTACGCCGTGACAGGTCCAACCCTGGCGGAACTTGAGGTCCTGATGGACGCTGCATGGCCCGCCCCGGACTCTGCAGCATCCGCGGGATGGGTCCTCCGCGCGGCGGCCGGGGTGACCCAGCGCGCCAACTCGGTATGGGCCCGGGATCCCGGCAGTGACCCGCACCATCAGCTGGGCGCCTTGCGTGAGGCCCGGCTGTGGTACCGGACACGGCGGCTTCCGCTGATCTTCCAGGTGTTCGCTGATCAGCGTTCAGCTGCCTTGAATTCCCTGCTGGACGGCCAGGGCTTCACGCGGCAGTCCGAGACCCTGATCATGACCCGTGATTCTGCCGGCGCGGGCGGACCGGAAGACATGCCATCCGGCGTCGAAATGTCCGGGACGCCGTCTGAAGAATGGCTGCAGCTCTGGTGGAGCGTGGACGGCCGGGGCGGCCCGGCCGAGCGGGAGACGGCCCGCACCATCCTGACCGGCTGCCCTTCGCTGTATGCCCTGGTGCGGTCCGACGACGGCGCGCCCGCCGCCGTCGGACGGCTCGCGGTTCCTGACGGTGAAGGCGGTTCCGGCGGCGTCTACTGCATGGCCACACGACCTGACCTCCGCCGCCGCGGCTATGCCAGCCGGGGGCTGGCGGCTTTGTCCGCTGCGGGACGAGCGGCGGGGACCGGCCGGCTGTGGCTGCTCGTCACCGCCCAGAACCACGGGGCCCAGGCACTCTACGCGGCGGCCGGCTTCCGCGAAGCCGGCCGCTACCTCTACCGGCAGGAACGCCCCAAGCGGCACCTGACCGGCTGCTGAGGGCACGCGCAACCTGATATCTGCAAAACCCCGCCACCTCACTGTGCTGAATCACTTCAACGCCCATTCACTTCAATGCTCAGTCGATTCAATGCTCAGTCACTTCAATGCTGATCCCGAAGGATTCGCGCTTGTCAGCAGGCCCGGTGATGCCGGCGATCATCAGCCTCTTCCCGGCGATTCCGATGGCGGAAACACTGAGATTCTCCTGTTCGAGTGCTTCGTGGTCCACGGGCACTCCCGCGAACTGCCTCCCGTCGCCGCTCACCATCAGAACCGGCGTGTGACGCCGTGGCACGCCCTGGGTCGCCACCAGCACAAATCCATCGCCCTTAACAGCGATCCGGGGGGCGGTCACGTCCTGGTCAGGGGAGGGAGCATCCAGATCCGTTCCGTGCTCCCAGGTCAATCCGTCGTCAGCGCTGGAGTACGTGGAATAGCGGTCAGGTTTCCCCGTGGAGCTGTGTTGCACCACGGCGACGGTCCGCAACGGCCCCGCCGTGAGCGACATAACACGGGCGTCCGGATAACCCTCGGCGCGGGGGAGCAGGACCGGCGTCCACGTCCGGGCGTCAGGGGATGCCCATACCGAGGCCCTGCGCAGCGTTCCCTCGTCGATGGATCCGCCCGCCACTACGGTTCCACCGGTGGTCTCGGCCAGTGAACCGATGTAGCGTCCCATCGATGGCTTGCCCCGCAGGGCGCCGGCCTGGACATGGCTCCACGTGGTGCCGTCCTCGGAGACCGCGATTCCCGCATGATCTGCACCATCCGCATGAAACCAGCCGGCTGCGAGGAAGCCATGACTGGATGGGAGTACCGCTTTCACCGGAGATTCCCCGTTTTCCGTGCCCGCGCCGAAGATGTTGCCGGTGTATTCCGACCATGCACCGCCCTCCGGCCGCGACCAGATAGCCGGCAGGTGGCTGTTCACAGTCCTGCGGCTGCCCAGCAGCATCAAACCGCGGGGCCCCGCCGTCAGGGTGTCGAGCGTTTGGTCGTCGTCGCTGACCAGGGCGGTGTAGTTGCTGAATTCCCGTTCGCCCTCCAGCTCCCAGATGGTGGGCTGGGAACGGACCGAGCCGAAGGCCAGCGATTTGCCACCGCTGCTGCTGAAGCCGGTGATATGCGGGCCATCCCCGGCAGGAAGCAGCGGAGCCGCGGCTTCGAGGGCTGCGTGCCGGCCGGTAATGACCCCTCCGGCGTCCACATGCCAGAGAAGGATCTGCTCGTTTCCGTGCTGGGAGTCGGTCCCGGCCACGAGGAAGCCGTCAGCAACGGCAGTCACCTCGGAATAGAGGCGGAGCCCACCCGCGGCGGGCGCAGGCAGCAGCAGTTCGGACCACGGCTGCCCCGGCCGCTGCAGAAGCACTTTAGGCAAATCGACGCTCACGCCGCCGGCCGTTTGCCTTGCGACGGCTCCCGCAGAACCGTAGGCGACGTCGGACTGCCGGGGAAACCCCTGCGTCTGGCTGCTCCACGAAGGGTCCGCGCCCAGTTGCCATGCTCCTCCCGGGGTCCAACTACCGGCCATGCCCACCGGGAAGTCCTTGCGAACACGGTCTGCTGGCCACGCATGCCCTGTCACCCTGAACTCTGTACCCGACCACGCGGCAGTCCACAGGCCGTTACCGAGCGGGCCGACGCCCGAGCTGTCCGGACTGGTGTCCACCCAGCTGTTCCCGCCGTCGGTGGAGGAGAACGCACGTGCATACGGTGGGCGGCTGGGAGGTACCTCCTGGCCCACCAGAAGCACGGCGTCGGGACCTGCGGCCATGCTCAACGGGTGGAAGGTGCTGTCCGCAGCGGGTAGCCCGGCCGCGGTCCCGTCCCGCCCGGTCCACGCTGACCCGTCGGTGCTCTGGTACAGCGTCATGGCGGTGCTGGCTGACCCGCTGTGGGGCGTTGTGGCCAGGAGCCAGCCCTGCGCTGTTCCGACCACCGCGTTCAGGCTTGTGGCGGTGGTTTCAAGAATTGGTTCCGGCTGGAGGCGGAAATCCCTCCCGTTGATGCTGGTGAAGGCGAAAACCTCGCCGTGACGGAGCCCCAGCAGGAGCCACTGTCCCTCACGGGAGGTGGGCATGCCGGCAAGTGCCATGCCCGGATCCTCGTTGCCGTCAAACAGGACCGGAAGCCAGGATGCGCCGTTATCCGGGGAGTAGGCCGCGCGGTGACCGCTGTGGGTTGACGTCGTGATGTCAAGGACGGCGAGGACTTCCTGCCGGCGGCTCGTCATGGCCGTCAGCGAATTCCTGGTGCGGTCTTCGCTGGCAAGAGCGGTCCCGATTCCATCCGTATGGAACGAAAGCCGGGTCCGGTCCAGCCAGCCACCATCGGTGCAGCCGGTGCAGAGCAGTGCCAGCGCTGCCACTGCAGCCGTCAGTCTGATCTTCAAGGTCACGTTTTCCCCCGGCTTGGTTCGGGCCCAGGAAGCGGCCCCTGTTCTGGAGTCTAGGCAGGAACTGGGGCCGGCGCTTGGGGCAAACGGCCGCTTGTGGATAACTTCCGGAGGTTGCTGACAATCCTGCAAATACTTGAAGCTTCAATTAAAAGAGGTTACAATATTCCTATGACGCAGACATCAGGCCTCCCTCCCGTACTCTTCCTCAGCCATGGAGCACCGCCGCTTGCCGACGACGCCACCTGGACGCGGCAGCTCCGCGACTGGTCCGGCACTTTCGGCAAGCCAAAGGACATCCTGATGGTGTCGGCGCACTGGGAAAATGCCCCCGTCACGCTCAGTGCCACCCGGCGTGATCCCGGCCTGGTGTACGACTTCGGTGGCTTTGCCCAGAAGTACTATGAGGTCACCTATGGCGCTCCCCAGGCCCCGGGGCTTGCCGCGGAGGTCGAACGGCTGGTGGGCGGCCACGGCCACCATGTCGAGCGCGACGAGGGCCGGGGCCTGGACCACGGGGCGTATGTGCCGCTGAAGGAGATGTACCCGGAAGCGGACGTGCCGGTTGTCCAGATGTCGATGCCTACGCTCGATCCACAGGGCCTGTTCAACCTCGGCATGTCCCTGGCACCGCTGCGCGACCGCGGCACAATGATCGTCGGTTCAGGGTTCACCACGCATAACCTGCGCTGGTTCAACCCCGCAGGAGGGCCCGACAGCACCCCGCCGGCAGCCTCCAGCGAATTCGACCAGTGGGCCGAAGAAGCCATGGCCCGCGGCGACGTCGACTCCATCCTGGATTTCCTGCACAAGGCCCCGGCGGCACGGGAAGCGCACCCGCGCAGCGAGCACTGGGCTCCGCTGTACGTGGCACTTGGCGCCGCCTATGGGTCCGGCACCCTGGAGGCCAGGACGGCAATCGACGGATTCTGGTTCGGGCTGTCCAAGCGCTCCTGGACCCTCACCTAGGCAACACGCCGTCAGGCCGGATCGGTCACCTGGATCCGGACGGCGCAGGCATCGACGGCCGCCTTCCGGAGCACTGCCGACCTGGGGTCGGGGACGTCCAGGTAAGCGAGCCTTGGCAGGCGTGCATAGTCCTTCAGGAGCGGGTCCTCCAGTACCAGGTCAGCCAGGGTGCGGTCCCCGCCCGGCACGATGTATTCAAACGACTGGCCGCCGAACACCAGCCGGGCCTGTT
>NZ_QAIQ01000260.1:0-5900 GCF_003061105.1 Arthrobacter sp. HMWF013 | reverse complement strand
TGCCCGCCGGCAGCCGTTTTTGACTGCACGTACTTGGAGCCCACCTTGGACGCCACGATCACGCCTTCGCTGGCTACCCCGATCCCGTAACCTCCACGCCTGACCAGCAGAAGTCCAACCCGGCGCGGCTGGGAGGCAAGGGAGGCGAGCCGCTCCAATGCATCATTCCCGCGTCCGGGGCGTCCATCAGCCGGCCACGGCGCCTGCAACAGTGCACTGGCGCCGTCGGCCGCACGGAGCCGCACGCCGTCGTCGTCCTCTAATACCTCGAAGCCGCCGTGAGCGGCACCGAACCGGCCCGCCCAGCCCATCAGCCGGGGTCCCGGAATGCAGGCCGTCCGGACGGACGCCGGACGTCCGTTGCCGGCTGCGGCGTGTGCGGTCATTGCTGGACCCCTGGTGATGGACTTGGGAGTTGACGGACGTCCGGACGCGGAAAACGTTGGGCGAACTAGAAGTAGCCTATCTATGTGGATGATCTCTTCGGCCAAGGGCCAGGCAATGACGACGACGACGGCGACGGTCCGTCGCCGTCCGGCGGAAGTTCGGCCCGCCGGAACTCATCGCCCCGCAGCCCGTTGGCGGTCCGCATGCGTCCCCGCACCCTGGACGATGTGGTGGGGCAACAGCACCTGCTGGGCCAGGGTTCGCCGCTGCGGCAACTCGCCGCAGGCACCGACGCCGTGGGCCCGGCAGGCCCGAGCTCGCTGATCCTCTGGGGGCCGCCCGGCACCGGAAAGACCACGCTCGCCCACGTGATCGCCAAGGGGACCGGGCGGAAGTTTGTGGAACTGTCCGCAATCACCGCAGGGGTCAAGGATGTCCGGCGGGTCATGGACGACGCCCTGACGGCCCGGGACTTGTACAAAACCACCACGGTTCTTTTCCTCGATGAAATCCACCGGTTCAACAAGGCCCAACAGGACGCACTGCTCCCGGGAGTGGAGAACCGCTGGGTGGTCCTGGTGGCGGCCACTACCGAGAACCCTTCCTTTTCCGTGGTTTCCCCGCTGCTTTCCAGATCCCTGCTGCTGACGCTGAAACCCTTGACCGAAGCGGACATTGAGGGGCTCCTGCAGCGGGCCGTCGCTGACGAACGCGGGCTCAACGGCAAAGTCGAGCTGAGCGCGGAAGCGCTGGCCCATCTGGTCCGGCTCTCGGGCGGCGACGCCCGGCGGGCGCTGACCGCCTTGGAGGCTGCCGCCGGGGTGGCTTTCGGCGACGCGGATGACGTTGACACGGCGGAGGCTCCCGTCACTGTTGAGCTGAAGCACACGGAGCGGGCGCTCGACGTGGCAGCTGTGCGCTATGACAGGGCAGGGGACCAGCACTACGACGTCGCCAGCGCCTTCATCAAGTCCGTCCGGGGCTCTGACGTGGACGCGTCGCTGCATTACCTGGCCAGGATGCTGGAGGCAGGGGAGGACCCGCGGTTCATCGCCCGCCGCATCGTCATCTCCGCCGCCGAAGACGTGGGCATGGCGGACCCCACTGCATTGCAGACTGCCGTGGCTGCCGCCCAGGCGGTCCAGCTGATCGGCATGCCCGAGGCGCGGATCGTGCTGGCTGAGGCTGTGGTCCACCTGGCCACGGCCCCCAAGTCCAATGCCGCCTATCTGGGCATCAACAAGGCAATTGCAGACGTCCGGGCAGGCCTGGGCAACGGAATCCCGGCGCACCTGCGCGATGCGCATTACCCCGGATCCAAGCAGCTGGGGCACGGCCTGGGCTACAAGTACGCCCACGACGCGCCGCACTCGGTGGCCAGCCAGCAGTACCCGCCGGATGATCTCGTGGGCCGCGACTACTACGAGCCCACCGCGAACGGCGCGGAGCGGGACATTGCCGTGCGCCTCGAACGGCTCCGGAAGATCATCCGCGGAAGCTGAAGGGCAACGGTGCGGCGGCTGATGCGGCAACTGCCGGACCGGCCGGTGAAGTGCGCCGACGGCGGGAATCCTGCTAAGATGGTTCGTTGTCTGGCAAGGCACGGACGCAATCCCCAACATCCTTCAGTAATTTCTGCTGTTTGTCGGGGCCGCCCTGTGCCCAGTAGCAAAAGGCAGCGGTTGGCCGATGCTCTCCATCGTGGAGGCCAGTAACACTGACACACCGCAGATATTGGAAGGACACAAGTGGCTAACAACACTCGTGCTCGCCGTACAGCACGCCTCTCGCGTGCACTCGGCATCGCTCTGACCCCCAAGGCCGCCAAGTACATGGAGCGCCGGCCGTACGGCCCCGGTGAGCATGGCCGTGCCCGCAAGAAGCAGGACTCCGACTACGCCGTACGTCTGCGCGAAAAGCAGCGTCTGCGCGCCCAGTACGGCATCCGCGAAGCCCAGATGACCCGTGCCTTCGAAGAAGCACGCCGCACCAAGGGCCTGACCGGTGAAAACCTGATCGAACTGCTCGAAATGCGTCTCGACGCCCTCGTGCTCCGTGCAGGCTTCGCCCGCACCATCGCCCAGGCCCGCCAGCTTGTTGTGCACCGCCACATCATGGTTGACGGCATCCGCGTTGACCGCCCGTCCTTCCGCGTCGGCGAGGGCCAGCTGGTCCACGTCCACACCCGCAGCGAAACCATGGTTCCGCTCCAGGTTGCCGCAGCCGGCGCGCACCGCGACGTCCTTCCCCAGGTTCCCGCCTACCTGGACGTCAAGCTTGACGCCCTGCAGGCACGCCTGGTTCGCCGCCCGAAGCGCTCCGAGGTCCCCGTGACCTGCGAAGAGCAGCTCGTCGTCGAATTCTACGCACGCTAAATCCCAGCAGCGTATCCAAGGAAGCCCGTGGCAAGCGCCACGGGCTTCTTTGTATGTAAGGTACTTGGGGGACATCTGCGGAACGCATTAAGGCAGCGTGCGCGGAAGTAACGGATCCACGTCAGTTTCAAGGAGATGAACGTCTATGTCTGGTGGCGATATTGCCGGCCTGATCGCGGCCGGAGTGTTTGCGCTCCTGGTGCTGCTGCTTGCTGTGCCCATCCTGAAGCTCGGCAGTGTGTTTGATGAAATCAGGACTTCCATCCGCTCCATCAGCGACGGCGCCACGCCCCTGATGGACGAAGTCACCGCCACGGTCTCAACCACCAACCAGCAGCTGAAAAAGGTGGATGGCATCGCGTCCAACGTTTCCGATGCTTCAGCGAACCTCTCCGCCTTGTCCTCGCTCGTGGCCGCCACGGTGGGCTCACCGCTGATCAAGGTTGCCGCCTTCAGTTACGGCGTGCGCACTGCCCTCGCCTCCCGCAAGAAGCCAGCCGCAGCCGGCCGGCGCAGCCGCTAGACCACCCGGAGAAACTGATATGAAACGACTTGTCTGGATGGGAATCGGCGTAGCGATCGGGGTCATCGCATTCCGAAAGGTCAGCGAAGCCCAGTCCAACCTGGGACCCGAAGGCCTCAACCGGGCGGTAAGCCGGCTGGCCGACGGCTTCTACGACTTCGCGGACGCAGTCCGGTCCGGAATGCACGAGCGTGAGACCGATCTCCGCACTGCCCTGGGCGTCGACGCCCCGGCCGTTACCTCGCAGGAAGCAGCCCGGCGCTAAACCTCCGGCCTTAAACGCGCGAGAATTAAACCAGCGGTCCGGACTTTCCGGAACGGTCTGCCGGAACCGCTGTCTGAATCAAACTGTCACGCCGCCGTGCGTGAACCAAGAAGGGTATGTAATCAGCTCATGAAGTCGCAGGAGATCACAAAGCGCTGGGTGGACTTTTTTGTCAGCAAAGGCCACACCGCCGTTCCCTCCGCCTCGCTGGTCTCCAGCGACCCCTCACTGCTGTTCACGGTGGCCGGCATGGTCCCGTTCATCCCTTACCTGACGGCCCGCGAAGAAGCGCCCTACGCCCGCGCCACCAGCGTCCAGAAGTGCATCCGCACCGGTGACATCGAGGAAGTCGGCAAAACTGCCCGCCACGGCACCTTCTTCCAGATGTGCGGCAACTTCTCCTTCGGCGACTACTTCAAGGAAGACGCCATCAAATTCGCGTGGGAGCTGCTCACGAAGAGCGTCGACGACGGCGGATACGGACTGCCGCCCGAACGGCTGTGGGTAACGGTCTATGAAGAGGACGATGAGGCCAAGGAACTCTGGCTGAAGAACACCGGCGTTCCGGCTGAGCGCATCCAGCGGATGGGCAAGGCGGACAACTACTGGCACACCGGCCAGCCCGGGCCGGCTGGCCCCTGCTCGGAAATCTATTACGACCGGGGACCCGCGTACGGCGTTGAAGGCGGTCCGCTGGCCGACGAAAACCGTTATGTCGAGATCTGGAACCTGGTGTTCATGCAGTACCAGATCGACAACGTCCGCTCGAAGGACGACTTCGACATCGTGGGCGAACTGCCCAAGAAGAACATCGACACAGGCCTTGGCATGGAGCGCCTCGCCATGATCCTGCAGGGCGTCGAGAACATGTACGAGACCGACCAGGTCCGGCCTGTGATCGACAAGGCAGCGGAGCTGTCCGGCCGGGAATACACCTCGGCTGAAACACCTGATGATCCGCACCACACGGACGACGTCCGGATGCGCGTCGTGGGGGACCACATCCGCTCGGCCCTGATGCTGATTGCCGACGGCGTGACCCCCTCGAATGAAGGCCGCGGCTACGTCCTGCGCCGCCTTATCCGCCGCGCAGTGCGCTCGATGCGCCTGCTCGGCGTCGAAAAGGCCTGCCTGCCGGACCTGCTGCCCGCCTCGCGTGACGCCATGAAGGGTGTCTACCCGGTGGTGGAGACCGATTTCGACCGCATCAGCCGGATCGCCTACGCCGAGGAGCGGGCGTTCCTGCGCACCATTGCCTCGGGCACCGCACGCCTTGAGGACGCCGTCACGGAGTCCAAGGCCGCAGGACAGCCCCTTTCCGGCGCCGACGCCTTTGCCCTGCACGACACCTACGGTTTCCCGATCGACCTCACGCTGGAGATGGCGGAGGAAGCCGGGCTCAAGGTGGACGAACCCGAGTTCCGCCGCCTGATGCTTGAACAGCGCCGCCGCGCCCAGGCAGACGCCAAGGGCAAAAAGGGCGGCCACGCCGATCTCAGCGCCTTCCAGGAACTCCTGGGCCAGGGCGAGACGGTGTTCACCGGTTACACCGATCTGGACGGTGAATCACGGGTCCGCGGGATCCTCAGCGGCGGCCGGCCGGTGGCGCAGGCGTCGACGGGCGACGAAATCGAACTCGTCCTCGCCGAGACGCCCTTCTACGCCGAAGCCGGTGGCCAGGCTGCCGATACCGGGCTCATCACCGGTGACGGTTTTGTGGTCGAGGTCCTCGACGTCCAGCGCCCGCTGAAGGGACTCAGCGTCCACAAGGCCATTGTCCGCGAGGGTGAGATCGGCTCGGACGTCCTGGTGAAGGCTGCCGTGGACCGGGAACGCCGCCACGCTGCCGAGCAGGCGCACACCGGCACGCACATTGTGCACGCCGCACTGCACCAGATCCTCGGGCCGGAAGCCACGCAGCGCGGCTCCTTCAACAAGGCAGGCTACCTGCGCTTCGACTTTGCCTGGGGCGAAGGCCTCAGTGCCGCCACCCGCTCCGAAATCGAGGAAGTATCCAACCTCGCCATCCGTAACAACTACCGGGTGGACACCAGGGTCATGGGGCTCGCCGAGGCCAAAGCCCTGGGCGCCATGGCGCTGTTCGGCGAGAATTATGGCAGCGAGGTCCGCGTTGTGGAAATCGACGGCGCCTGGTCCCGTGAGCTCTGCGGCGGCACGCACGTGGCCAACACCTCCCTCATCGGCAGCCTGTCGCTGCTGGGCGAACAGTCCGTCGGTTCAGGAAACCGCCGGGTCGAGGCCTTTGTAGGCATGGACGCTTTCCGCCACCTCGCTGCCGAACGAGCCCTGGTGACCGAACTGACTGAACTGCTCAAGGTCCCCTCAGGCC
>NZ_QAIQ01000021.1 GCF_003061105.1 Arthrobacter sp. HMWF013 | reverse complement strand
GGCTCCAGGACATCGGTGCGGGACGGCATGACTACCTGATTATTACGGAAGACGTAGGTGTAGTAGCCGTCCTTGGTCTGGACGTAGATTTTGTCGCCCGGAACCAGGGTGTGGATGTTGTCCAGCACGGCGCCGTGGGTCTGCCGGTGACCGGCCACGGCAAAGTTGCCGACTGCTCCCGGCATGGCCGTGTTGCTGTAGTGGCCCAGCCCCAGCGTGTCCAGCACGTCCCCGGTGGTTCCCTGCACGATGGGCCGGGTGTAGCTGTTGCCGAACCGCGGGATGTACATGATGCCTATCGTGCCTGCATGCCCGGGGGCTGCGGCCACGGCCGGCGTTCCATAATCAACGGGTTCAGCCGGCGTCCCTTGAGGTGCGTCCGCGGGGGCAGGTGCCGAGCCGCCGAGCTCCTGGGCAAATTCCTTGATGACGGCGCTCTGCCTGGCGTCCGACTCCACGTTGGTCCACCAAAGCTGCCAGGCAACGAACAGCAGGAGGATGATGCCGCCGGTGATGAGCAGCTCGCCCACCACCTGCACGGTGCCCCGCACAACGTCGGCGCTGGTGGGCGCCGCCACGGCGGGCCTCACCTTCTCCTGCAATACCACGCGTTCTCCTGTCGGGGCGGTCGCGATGGGCGTTGGGGTGCCCTGAACTACGGCTAGAATTGACTGCTAGTAAGAATCCAGATTTTGACCAAGATCGCGCTGACCGCTGGCAACTTCCTTCTTGCAGGATATCAAGCCCGCGCGGCCGAGCTTGCTCAGTCCGCCAAGGAGACCACGTGCCCGAGTCAAAGCCACGCAAGAAGACTTCCACCGCCACGCGGGCCGCTGCCGGCACGCAGGCGTACAAGCCCAACGCTGTCTGGTTCAAGCCCGTCATGTTCGGGCTCATGATCATTGGGCTCCTGTGGATCATCACGTTCTACATCAGCGAAGGCCGGTTTCCGGTCCAGGCGTGGGAATCGTGGAACATCGTGGCCGGCTTCGGCATTGCCATCATCGGGTTCCTCATGACCACCCGCTGGCGCTCCTGATCCTGGCCGCTGGACGGGAATAGCTGCCTCCCTGTGGACGGGATAAAAGCGGACGGACCACAAGCCAAAGGTACAGTTCCGGACGGAACGGTAACGGGCGACGACGGCCTGGGCCGCCCGCCGTGGGCAGCTAACGATCCGCTCCTGCGCGAGTATTACGACACCGAGTGGGGCCTCCCTGTCCGGGATGAGCAGGGACTGTACGAGCGCATCAGCCTGGAGGGATTCCAGGCCGGCTTGTCGTGGGCCACCATCCTTCGCAAACGGCCCGCGTTCCGTGAGGCCTTCCACAATTTCGAGCCCGATGTCGTTGCCGCATATACGGAGGCTGACATCGGGCGTCTGCTCCAGAACCCGGGCATCGTCCGCAACCGGCTGAAGATCCGTGCGGCGATCACCAATGCCCAGGCCACCATTGCCCTGAGGGAACAGGGCGGCCTTGTCGGCTTCGTCTGGCAGTTCAAGCCGCAAGCCACCCCCGCGCCGGCTACGCACGCCGATATCCCCACCCAGACCCCGGAATCCGTGGCGCTGTCCACAGCCCTGCGGAAGCAGGGGTTCTCATTCGTGGGCCCCACCACCATGTTTGCGCTGATGGAGGCCATCGGCATGGTGGATACCCATCTCGTGCACAGCCACCGCCGTGGCTCTTCCGGCATCTGGCAGGCGCAGGCGTAAAGCAGCCCGGCTGGGCGACAACTTTTCCCCAACTGTTGGGAAAGTTATCCACAGTGTGCATAACTTCGGGATACGCCGCGGGATAAATCCGGGCGGCCGCCTCGCCGCACCGGATTCGGATCCGGGTCACGGCCCTCGTTGGTTATTAACAGTGTGAATTAGCTGTGGATAACCTGCCTGACCGGAGTCGTTGTGCAAGAGTTCCGGGCGGTTTAGGGGCGTCCGCCCCAGTCAGGGCGCCCAATATCAGTGCTTTTTACCGGTCCTGCCTGACCGGATGGTGGCTGATGACGGACACCCGGTTGAAGGCATTCATGGTGATAACCAGCCAGCTCACCGCAGAAAATTCATCAGCGCTGAGGTGTTCCCGCGCGTAGCCTTCTTCGTGCTCCATGGTCCGGTGCCCCGGAAGTTCCGTAAGGGCTTCCGCAAGGGTGAGGGCTGCCCGCTCCTTGGCGGTGAACAGCGAGGTTTCCCGCCACGCCGGAAGGACGGCAAGCCGCTGGGAGCTCTCTCCGCCTTCGAGTGCATCCCGCACGTGCATGTCCAGGCAGTACGCGCAGCCGTTCAGCTGGGAGGTCCGGACGTTGAGCAGCTCAACGGCCTTCCGGTCGATGCCGGCTTCGTCAGCGGCGTCCCGGGCTTTGAGCCCCAACCCGTTCAGGGCACGCCACACTGCAGGATGCTGCTTATCAAGGAAGATGTGCTCAGTGGTGGTGGCGCTCATGGCGGTCCTTCTTGGCTGGAGATCTCATTGTTGGGCATCGGTAGGTTCACCCTCCCATATGTCAGGGTTTTCCACTTACTAACACTCGAGTACCCACAAGTTATCCACAGGTGTGGACAACAATCCACAGGGCGGACCGGTAGGGGCTCTCAGGAGCCATGGCCAGCCAAACATCGGCAGCTAACTACACGGCTGTAAGTTATTAACATTGTGAATAACCCTGTTGAAACAGCCTCTCCCACGACTGCTCGGCGGGCACGTTCGGCCCGGATTCCCGCACTTTTCCACAGAGGCCGGCAAAACAGGCAGGTTTTCCACTTACCCACAGCCGCACTCACACGGTTTTCCACAATTGTGGACTGCTGAATCCGGGAAAACCTTCGAAACAGCGGAGCGGCGGGGGCCGGGAGACAGCAGCACGATGAACTACACGGATGTAAGTTACCAACATTGTGGATAACCCCTGTGGATAACCGGAGGCGCCCGGCAGGCAGCGCAAAAAACCCCGATGTCCGGGTGGACATCGGGGTCTGGGATGGAGTAGAGGCCGGCCGGGCGTCAGCCTGCAGCGATCCGGACCCAGCTCACCACGATCAGCAGCGCGAGCACGGCCACCAGGCCGGCAGCCTGCAGGAAGCCCTGCCGCTTGCCCCGGGGTGCGTACGCGATCACGGCAGCGCAGAGGCCTCCGGTGATCAGCCCGCCGAGGTGGGCCTGCCAGGCTATCTGGGGGACCAGGAAGCCGATGACTCCGTTGATGGCTATCAGGATCCAGAGCTGGCGGGTGTCCCCGCCGCGGTGGCGCTGCACTACCAGCATGGCCCCGAAAAGCCCGAAGATGGCACCTGATGCACCCACCACACCTACGGGTCCCCCCGGCGGGAGGAGCGGGGTGAGGACCAGATAGCCGACCGAACCGCCAATGGCGGAAACGAGGTACACGGCCAGGAAACGCAGCCGGCCGAGGAGGGGCTCCAGCGCCTGGCCGAACATCCACAGCATGTACATGTTCAGCGCAATGTGGAGGATGAAGCCCTGTGAATGCAGGAAGGCCGATGTCAGGAGGCGCCACGGTTCGAAGGCTCCGAACTCCGGAGCGGCGTAGACCGAAGCGAAGGCGAAATTCCTGAACACGGCATCCGCGGGGACGATCCATTGCAGCACAAAGAGCACGGCACATGCCGCGATGAGGCTGAACGTCACCAGCGGTTTGCCGGTTGCAACGGCACCGCCGTAGACAGTCCTGACCTCCGGCGTCGTACGCCTTGTTTCGTTGACACAGTCAACGCACTGGAATCCGACGGCGGCCGCCCGCTGGCAGTCCGGGCACGCTGGGCGCCCGCACCGCTGGCAGCGCACGTAGGAGGGCCGGTCCGGGTGCCGGGGGCACACGGGAACCTGGGCGGACGGCTCAGCCGCCGGAATTCCGTAGCTCATGCGATGGGTTAGAGCTGCTCGACGTCGATGCTGTTGATGGTGACATCCTCAACCGGGCGGTCGCCCATGCCGGTGCGGACGCCTTCGATGGCGTCGACGACCTTCTTGGATGCGTCGTCAGCCACTTCACCGAAGATGGTGTGCTTGCCCTGGAGCCAGTCGGTGGGGATGGTGGTGATGAAGAACTGCGAGCCGTTGGTGCCCTTGCCGCCCTGGATGCCGGCGTTGGCCATGGCCAGTTTGTAGGGGGCGTTGAAGCTGAGCTCGGGGTGGATTTCGTCATCGAACTTGTAGCCCGGTCCGCCAATGCCACGGCCCAGGGGATCCCCGGCCTGGATCATGAAGTCCTTGATGATCCGGTGGAAGATGGTGCCGTCGTAAAGCGGTGTGCCCGTCTTGTCCTCGCCGGACTCCGGGTGGGTCCAGGCCTGCTCGCCGGTGGCGAGGCCAACGAAGTTCTTGACCGTCTTGGGCGCGTGGTTGCCGAAGAGGTTAACGACGATGTCGCCGAGGCTGGTGTGGATGGTTGCTTTTGCTGTTGCGATTGCAGTCATACCGCTCATTCTTTCACGGCGGGTCAACGCCGGAGCGGCTCCGCGGACAGTTCCGCGCTGGGTGAAATCGGCCGTAAATCCGCGGGAAGAATAGCCGGTGCAGGTCAATCCACGTAGGCTAACAACAAAACCGTCACATTAATCGGGAGGTAGTTGTGAAGAAGTCGGATCGTATTGCCCGTGACCTCGAGCAGTCAGTCAACAACGCAGTCGAGTATGCAAAGGACTGGGCATCCCCCCGCGTGGAGGCAGCAGTGGATTGGGCCGTGCCGCGCCTGCAGCACAGCCTGGATACCGCTTCTCCCAAGATCCAGGAGGGCCTTAAGTCCGCTGCCCACAACCTTGCCGACGGCGTCGCAACAGTGACACCGCGCATCCAGGACGGACTCGCGCACCTCGCGCCGAAAATCCACGACGCTGTGGAAGGCACTACCCCGCGCCTTCACGAAGCACTGGACAAGGCCACCCCGGTTATCCTCAACGCCCGTGACCGCGTAGTGGTCGAATACCTGCCGCGCCTTTCTGACCAGATCGGCCACGCCTCCGACGCCGTCCACCGCACGCTGGAAAGCGCCCCGGCACAGGTCGATGCGGTGGCCCGCAAGCTCGGAGACGTTGGCATTGTCCATACCCTCCAGGACCAGGCACAGACTGCAGGAACCCATCTCAAGGCGGCCGCGCATGAAGCGGGCAAGGCCGTGGGCATCCAACTCGCGGAGCCGGAAAAGCCCAAGAAGCGCGGCTGGCTGGTGTTCGGCATTATCGCTGCGGCGGTCGCCGCCGGTGTTGCCGCCTGGAAGGCCTCCAAGCCTGTGGAGGACCCGTGGAAGACCCCGTCTCCTGTGGCGCCCACCCCGGCTCCGGTTCCTGCCACCACGGTGAACGAGGTCAAGGACGCAACCGAGGATGCTGCCAGCAAGGCCGCAGCCGCCACAGCTTCCACCGCCGGCGTGGTTGCCGGCAAAGCGGACGATGCTGCAGAGGACGTCAAGGGCTCATCTGATGAGCCGGCCAAGCACCTCGCCGACGATTCGGCCGACACCGCCGCCAAGGGTTCCACGGACGCCAAGACGGCCATGAAGAACATCGCATCGAACATGAACGGGTCCGCGGACAAGACCGAGCACTAGAACACGGGCCGCCACTAAGCAGCGGCACCACTGAAGGGGTTCCGCCCTGTGACCAGTTCACAAGGCGGGACCCCTTCAGTGTTTTCCGGATGTTCGCCGCGTCATTACCCTTGTCGCCGGCCGGGCGGGTGTGGATCGGTGCTAAATTTGGACTGATGTCAGCCGATAAATCCTCTGGGGATGCCTTGAACGACGCAGCACAGCTGCCCCGCGTGTCCATTGTCATCCCGGCTTACAACGAGGAAAGTGTGATCCGGCAGTGCCTCATTGCTGCGGTCTACCAGTCGGTGCCGGCCCACGAAATCATCGTGGTGGACAACCTGTCAACGGACCGCACGGCGGCCATCGTGGGCCAGATGCAGCTTGAATACCCCGAAAGCCCTATCCTCCTGTTGAGCCAGCACCAGGACCAGGGGCTGATTCCCACACGGAACTTCGGCCTGAACAGCGCCACCGGGGACATCCTTGGCCGCATCGACGCCGATTCGGTGGTGGAGCCGGACTGGGTGGAGCAGGTACAGAAGGCTTTCCAGGACCAGTCAGTCCAGGCAGCCACCGGGCCGGTGGTCTACTACGACATGCCGATGCGGCGCTTCGGACTCAAGGCCGACGACAAAATGCGCCAGCTGATGCTGAAGCTCGCCAAGCACCAGTACCACTTCCTCTTCGGCTCCAACATGGCCCTGCGCGCCACCGCCTGGGAGATCATCCGCGACGAAACCTGCCGCGACGAGAAGGACGAGATGCACGAGGACATTGACCTCTCCCTGCACCTCGCCGATCACGATCTCAAGGTCCAGTACTGGCCGCAGATGGTGTCCGGCATGTCTGCACGCCGGCTTGAGGATTCGCCTCGGGACTACCGCTACTACGTGACGCGCTTCGACCGCACGTACAAAGCACACAACGTCAAGAAGATGGCCCTCAAGGCGCCCATGGTGGTGTTCTTCTCGGTCTACTTCCCGGCCAAACTCCTGCGGGCGATCCACACCGTCAACACAGCCCAGCCCGTCCGCCGCGGCGGCCAGTAACGCCGCAGGCGTCAGTCGGTCCCCAGTTCAGCCAGACGGTCCGACGGCGGTTCTCCCGCCTGGGTGCCGGTCCTTGCTTCAGCACGGCGCTGCCGCGCGCCGACGGAACGCTGGCCGAGAACCACGACGGCGAGGCCCACCAGGATCAGAGCCAGTCCCGCATAGGTACCGCCGGGGAGCATCTCGTCCAGGAATACGGCTGCCAGCAGGGCTGCGCCGGGGATCTCCAGCAGAATGATCATGGATACCAGCAGCGGGCTCATGGTGGCGAGCAGGTGGTTGAAGGCCGTGTGGCCCACCAGTTGGGCGCAGACAGTGATGGCAGCGATGCCCAGCCAGCCCACGGCGTCGAACCCCACCAGGGGCTGGCCGCTGAAGAGCGCCAGCACAGCCACGAGGGCAGCGCACATCCCGTAGCACAGTGTGGTGTAGGTTCCCGTGGTCATGGTCTGCCGGGCTTTGCCGCCAGCCAGGGTGTACAGGCCGGCCAGGGCACCGCCGGCAACCGCCAGGAGGTCTCCCACCAGGGCATCAGGCGAGGACCCCATATCGAACCCGGTAATGGTGACGACACCGCCGAAGGCAATACCCAGCCCCACCAGCACCTGCCAGCGGTGACGCGTTCCCCGGAACAGCTGGAAGACGGCAATCCAGGCTGACTGCAGGCAGACCAGCGCAGTTGCGGCAGCCACGGAGGTGAGCTGGAGGGAGGTGATGAAGCAGGCAAAATGCAGTGCCAGCGCCACGGCCGCCAGCAGCGACCAGCGGAACTCGGGCGCGGTAATCCGGCCGAACTGCCGCGGTTCACGGACCAGCGTGGGAGTGGCCATCACAGCAGCCCCGATGGCGTTCCGCCAGAAGGCGATGGCCAGGGCGCTGACCGTGGTGGCACCGAGCGTAGCTGCAATCAGGGGCCCGGAAGAGGCCACGCCAAGGACGCCGATTGCCGCCAGAAAGAAGTTCACCGTTCAACCCTAATGGTCCGCTTAACGAAAAAGTCCCGGACAGCTTTTTCGCTGTCCGGGACTTTCCTTATGGTGGAGGCACGGGGACTCGAACCCCGAACCCCCTGCTTGCAAAGCAGGTGCGCTACCAATTGCGCCATGCCCCCATAAGAAGCAACCCGTCAATCATACCCTGAATCCCTGGAGCCTCTTGCCAGCTCCCGGACCGGGGTACCGAAGCCTATTCGACCGAATCGGTCGACTGGCTCCAGACTGTTTTCCGGGCCTCGGATTCCTGTGCTTTCCTGTAGAGCAGGATGCCTGCGACCGCAGCTGCAATTGCGAGCAACTTCTTCACATGCACCCCATTCCGATCCTGCCTGCCGAAACAGACCGGATCCTCCATAGAACCTGCACAGGTTCCGTGGGCGTACCAGGACTTGAACCTGGGACCTCTTCGTTATCAGCGAAGCGCTCTAACCGCCTGAGCTATACGCCCCGATGCCTCATCGGGCCGAGATATGACTTTACAGCACATCCCGGCCCGATCTCAAATCGAGGCATTTTCCGGAAGAATAACCGGAGAATAGTGGGATTTCAGTCGTCCGTGAGGGTCACACCGATGCCACCGACGAGGGTGGCGGAGATGTTGTAAAGCACCGCTGAAAGCATGGACAGGGCAGTCAGCAGGACAACGTTCACCACGGCAATGATGGTGGCAAAGGAAGCCACCTGGCCGAGGGATGCAACCTTCTTCAGTTCGAACCCGCCGCCTTCAGAACCGGCCAGGGTACCGAGGAGGCTGTCCACCTGATCAAAGATGCCGGTGAGATCCAGGACGGTCCACAGCACGATGGCTGCGACAACGGTGACGATTCCCAACGCCACAGACAGCAGGAATGCCATTTTCAGGACCGACCACGGGTCCACCTTGCTGACCAGCAGCCGGGCACGCCTGACCTTGGCCTTGGGTGCGGGCTTGACCAGGCCCGGCTGGCCCTGGGCCGGGCGCTGGCCGGGCTGGCCCTGCAAAGGCCTGCCCTGCGGGGGACGCTGGCCGGCCGGTGCCTGGGCTGAGCGCTGGCCGGGCTGGCCCTGCGCCGGGCGCTGACCTGGTGTGGCGGGACGCTGGCCCGGGGCAGCAGACGGGGCTCCCGCCGGCCCCGCCGGACGCTGCTGCGGCCGGACGGGTGCATTCACCCGCGGCGCGGCCGCGGGCTGCGGTGTTCCAGCGGGAGCAGTGCTGTTCGGCTTGGGATATGAGTCGGGATTACTCACTCGTTACCTCCGGTGTAGTCTTCGTTCGGCTCAGCGTCGCCGGAGGCGTCCTCTGACTCAACAGCCGGTGATGTATCTGCCATTGATGCTGACCCTGCGGCACCCTCGGGGGAACCGCCATCTTCAGCCAACGTTACGTCATCGTCCGCGGATTCCTCGCCCTCAAGGCCGCGTTCGCTGTTACGGGCCACCTCGATGATGCGGTCATTTTTGTCCGGCTTCGCGAAGATGACACCCATGGTGTCGCGTCCCTTGGCGGGAACTCCGGCCACTGAAGACCGGACAACCTTGCCGCCCTCCATGACCACCAGGACCTCATCCTCTTCCTGGACAATAAGGGCGCCCACCAGGTGGCCGCGTTCCTCCTGGTACTTGCCCACCTTGATACCGAGGCCACCACGGCCCTGGAGGCGGTATTCCTCCACGGCTGTACGTTTGGCGTAGCCGCCCCCGGTGACGATGAAGACGAACGAGCCGTCAGTGACGACGTCGGCCGCCAGCAGTTCGTCGTCTTCACGGAACTTCATCCCGGTGACGCCGGACGTTGCGCGGCCCATGGGCCGCAGTGCATCGTCGGTGGCGGTGAAACGGATCGACTGGCCCATACGCGACACCAGCATCAGGTCATCCGTTTCGGAGACCAGCTGGGCGGAGACGAGTTCGTCGCCGTCGCGCAGGTTGATGGCGATGACACCCGCGGAGCGGTTGGTGTCGTAATCCTCCAGGCGGGTTTTCTTGACCAGGCCGCGCTTGGTGGCCAGGACCAGGTACGGAGACTGCTGGTAGTCCTTCAGATCCAGGACCTGGGCGATGTGCTCGTCCGGCTGGAAGGCCAACAGGTTGGCAACGTGCTGGCCCTTGGCATCACGGCCGGCCTCCACCAGCTCGTAGGCCTTGGCCCGGTAGACGCGGCCCAGGTTGGTGAAGAACAGCAGCCAGTGGTGGGTGGTGGTCACAAAGAAGTGTTCCACCACGTCATCCCCGCGGAGCTGGGCACCCTTGATGCCCTTGCCGCCGCGCTGCTGGGACCGGTAGTTGTCGCTGCGGGTGCGCTTGACGTACCCACCGCGGGTAATGGTCACCACCATTTCCTCTTCGGGGATCAGGTCCTCCATGGACATGTCGCCGTCGAAGCCCATCAGGATCCTGGTCCGGCGGTCATCGCCGTGCTTGGCGACGATCTCGCCCAGCTCGGTGCTGATGATCTCCCGCTGGCGCTGTTCAGATTCCAGGATGGAGGTGTATTCCGCGATCAGCGCTTCGAGTTCGGCGTGGCGGTCCTGGATCTTCTGGCGTTCCAGGGCTGCCAGGCGGCGCAGCTGCATGTCCAGAATGGCCCGGGCCTGCAGTTCATCGATATCCAGCAGTTCCATCAGGCCGTCGCGCGCGGCTTCGGTGGTGTTGGAGGCACGGATCAGCGCGATGACTTCATCCAGGGCATCCAGTGCCTTCAGGAGTGCACGCAGGATGTGTGCTTCTTCTTCGGCCTTGCGCAGGCGGTAGCGGGTCCGGCGCGCAATGACGTCCATCTGGTGCGTTACCCAGTGGCGGATGAACGCGTCCAGGCTCAGCGTGCGGGGAACGCCGTCGACGATTGCCAGCATGTTGGCGGAGAAGTTGCTCTGCAGTTCGGTGTGCTTGTAGAGGTTGTTCAGCACCACCTTGGCAACGGCGTCGCGCTTGAGCACAATAACCAGCCGCTGGCCGGTACGGCCGGAGGTCTCGTCGCGGAGGTCAGCGATTCCCGAGATCTTTCCGTCCTTGACCAGTTCGGCGATCTTGATGGCAAGGTTGTCCGGGTTGGCCTGGTACGGCAGCTCGGTGACCACCAGGCAGGTGCGGCCCTGGAGTTCCTCGACGTTGACAACAGCCCGCATGGTGACCGATCCGCGGCCGGTCCGGTAAGCATCCTCAATGCCCCTGTGGCCGAGGATTGTTGCTCCGGTGGGGAAATCGGGTCCCTTGACGCGCAGCAGAAGCTCTTCGAGCAGTTCCTCGCGGGTGGCGGTCGGATTCGCCAGGTACCACTGGACGCCGTCGGCTACCTCGCGCAGGTTGTGCGGCGGAATGTTGGTGGCCATACCCACGGCGATGCCGGAGGAACCGTTGACCAGCAGGTTGGGGAACCGCGCCGGCAGGATGGTGGGTTCCTGGTTCTTGCCGTCGTAGTTGTCCTGGAAATCGACGGTTTCCTCATCGATGTCCCGGACCATCTCCATGGCCAGCTGCGCCATTTTCGTCTCGGTGTACCGGGGGGCGGCAGCGCCGTCGTTGCCGGGCGAACCGAAGTTGCCCTGGCCAAGGGCCAGCGGGTAGCGCATGGTCCAGTCCTGGATCAGGCGTACCAGCGCATCGTAGATGGCGGTGTCACCGTGGGGGTGGTATTGACCCATGACCTCGCCCACCACACGGGCGCACTTGTTGAACGAACGGTCCGGGCGGTAGCCGCCATCGAACATCGCGTACAGCACACGGCGGTGCACCGGCTTTAATCCATCGCGCACGTCGGGCAGGGCACGGCCCACGATGACGGCCATGGCGTAGTCCAGGTAGGAGCGCTGCATTTCGGTCTGCAGGTCCACCTGCTCCACGCGGTCTACCAGCACATCGCCTTCAAGTACGTCTTCCGGAAGATCGGCGGATCCCGCCGGGTTCTCAGGTGTCTCGTCACTCATCGTCTATATTTTCCGTTTCAGGTATATGTCGGTTATGGAATATCTATGCGGCGGGCCGGCTAGATATCCAGGAACCTGACGTCCTTGGCGTTCTGCTGGATGAAGTTGCGTCGCGATTCCACGTCTTCGCCCATCAGAGTGGAGAAGATCTGGTCCGCGGCCAGGGCATCATCCATGGTGACCTGCAGCAGGGTGCGGTTGTCCGGGTCCATGGTGGTGTCCCAGAGCTCGGTGTAGTCCATCTCGCCGAGGCCCTTGTAGCGCTGGATGCCGTTGTCCTTGGGGATACGGCGGCCGGCGGCCTGCCCGGAAACCAGCTTGGCATCGCGCTGTTTATCGCTAAAGACGTAGTCGTGCGGCGCGTTGGACCACTTGATCCGGTACAGCGGCGGCTGCGCCAGGTACACATAGCCGTTCTCGATCAACGGGCGCATGTAGCGGAACAGCAGCGTCATCAGCAGGGTGGTGATGTGCTGGCCGTCAACATCGGCGTCGGCCATCAGCACGATCTTGTGGTACCTGAGCTTGCTGAGGTCGAAGTCCTCACCGATGCCGGTGCCGAAGGCCGTGATCATGGACTGGACTTCGGCGTTGCCGAGCGCCTTGTCCAAGCGGGCGCGCTCCACGTTCAGGATCTTGCCGCGCAGCGGGAGGATCGCCTGGGTTTCCGGGTTGCGGCCGCGCTTGGCGGAACCGCCGGCGGAGTCACCCTCCACGATGTAGACCTCGCAGCGGGCGGGGTCCTTGGAGGAGCAGTCCGAGAGTTTACCGGGCATCCCGAAGGACTCCAGTGGACTCTTGCGCCGGGCGTTGTCTCGCGCCTTCCGGGCAGCCATGCGGGCCTGGGCGGCTGAGATTGCCTTCCGGATGACATCGCGGGCAGGACCGGGGTTCCGCTCCAGCCAGTCGCCCAGGCCGTCGGTGACCACGCGCTGGACGAAGCCCTTTACCTCGGAGTTGCCCAGCTTCGTCTTGGTCTGGCCTTCAAACTGCGGCTCAGCGAGCTTGACGGAGATGACTGCAGTCAGGCCTTCACGGATGTCGTCGCCGGTAAGGTTGTCATCCTTTTCCTTGATGATGCCCTTCTCCCGTGCATAACGGTTGATGAGCGAGGTCATGGCGGCGCGGAAACCCTCTTCGTGGGTTCCGCCCTCATGGGTGTTGATGGTGTTGGCGTAGGTGTGGACACTCTCCGAGTAGGCATTGGTCCACTGCATGGCCATTTCCAGGGCGATGTGGCGTTCGGTGTCCTCGGTTTCGAAGGAGATGACGTCCTCGTGGACCACATCCACCTTCTTGCCCGAGTTCAGGTGCTTTACATAGTCCAGCAGGCCGTCGTCGTACTGGTACACCACGGTGCGGTGTTCAGCAGTCACTTCACCTTCGGTGACCACGGCATCAAGGTCGAGATCCTCAGTGGAGTCGGAGTTTTCCGTGGAGGTCCGCTCGTCGGTGAGCGTGATGCGCAGGCCCTTGTTCAGGAACGCCATCTGCTGGAACCGGGCGCGGAGGGTTTCGAAATCGAACTCGGTGGATTCGAAGATCCCGGCGTCGGGGTAGAAAGTCTGGGTGGTTCCGGTCTTGTCGGTCTCTTGGCCCTGGACCAGTCCGCCCTGGGGCTTGCCGCCGTCGGCGAATGACATCCGCCAGACGTGCCCCTGGCGCCGCACTTCGGTGTCCACCCGGCTGGAGAGCGCGTTGACGACGGAGATGCCGACACCGTGGAGGCCGCCGGAAACCGCATAACCGCCGCCGCCGAATTTGCCGCCGGCGTGGAGGATGGTCATGACCACTTCGACGGTGGGTTTGTGCTCCGTCGGGTGCATGTCCACGGGGATGCCGCGGCCATCGTCGACAACCTTGACGCCGCCGTCGGCCTGGAGGACAACTTCGATGTGGGTGCAGTAGCCGGCAAGGGCTTCGTCAACGGAGTTGTCCACCACTTCATAGACCAGGTGGTGGAGGCCCCGGAGTCCGGTGGATCCGATGTACATGCCAGGGCGCTTCCGGACCGCTTCGAGGCCCTCCAGCACAGTGATGTCGCTGGCACCGTATTCCCTCGGCGTCACGGCTTCCGCCGGAGTATCGGGGGTAGGGACATCCTCCGCTGCGCGCTCCACTGCCTGGGTGTCTGTCATGTCGTTAGCCACAGGTGCTGTCGACTCCTCTTTTTCGATGATGGCCAGCGGATTCTTCCCAAGGGAAAAGACCCGCCAACAGGCACAAGCTGATGGCGCTGAAGAGTAGGTCGACCTGCAGAACCGAAGTCCGCCTGCTGAGGGCATACGGAGAACGGACTCAGTCAACGTTTCACCGGCGCCCAGTTATCTCCTGTGATTCTACCGTGAAATCTGCCGCAACCCCGCATTCCGGAGGCGTCGCGGCACCCGTCCTTGCCTGTGTCTGGCCATTGATCACGCCTAGGGCGCCCTTGCGGTGCGGTCGCCGGGTGCCTATACGCCTCAGGGCGGTTAGACCGCCCTACACGCCGCCGAACGAACTTTCAAGGTCCGACGGCGGGCTAACCGTAGGTATCGCGGGGTCCCCGGCCGTTGACGGTACGGCCGCCCTTGCGCCAGCTGGGTGCCGTCGGACCGAGCACCTGGATGCTGGTCACCACTCCGTCGCCCAGTTCGGTGCGGAATTTCTCCAGCAGGCTGATGCTCAGCAGCCGCAGCTGGGTGGCCCAGGCTGTCGAATCACAGCGGACATGCAGGGTGGTGTCGGCAAAGCTTTCCGGCGTGCAGTGAGCGGAGATTTCCGGACCAACCAGTGTTGCCCATTCGGCCATCACTGATCCCACCGCCACGGGCGAGGTCCACCCGCGTTCGGCCACAAGGCGTCCCACCACCTTGCCCAGCCCCAGGGGGTCCCGGCCGGTGGAGTGGAACTGGCTGAAGCCGCGGGTGTCCCGGATTCCGCGTTTTGTCTTGGCCGAACCCACGGGAGGGGACGCTTTGCGCCGGATTTCCCCACGCGCCGCAGCGGCCTCGCGCATGCGGTTCAGCGCCGCCTGCGGGGCATCAATGTTGTCGGGATCGCGGCCGGGCTGCAGCCCGCTGTTTTTCTCGTCCCTACTCATCGATTCCTCCCGGAATGACCTTCACCCGCCGGCCGGACAGTTCCGCCGGAATATCGGCCTCGACGGCGGCGGTCACCAGTACCTGTTCCGCGCCGGAGACTATTGCCGCAAGTTTACGCCGCCGCTGTACATCAAGCTCGGCAAAAACGTCGTCGAGAATCAAGATGGGTGCGGAGCCGCCGGTACGGGCGTCGTCCAGCATGACGTAGTAGGAGGCAAGCCGAAGCGAGAGGCACATCGACCAGGTTTCGCCGTGGGAGGCATATCCTTTGGCGGGCGCTTCGCCGAGGACCAGCTCCAGCTCGTCCCGGTGCGGCCCCACCAGCGAGATTCCCCGCTCCAGCTCTTTGCGGCGGGATGCCGCGAAGGCCTGGACGTAGCGTTCCGTGAGTTCCCCGACGGAGAGGTACCGGAGATCCTCAGGTCCACTGCCCTGTCCGGAAGGGGCAGGGCCAGAAATCCCGGCGCCGGATCCGGCGCCGGACGGAGAGCCGCCGTCGTCGTCCATCAGATTCTGGAGCGTGGAGCGGTAGAGAGCACCGGCTTCCTTGGAGCCGTCCGTCAGCTGAGCGTACGCCTTGGCCAGGTGCGGGCGCAGCCGCTCCACAAGTTCCAGCCTCGCGTACAGCAGTTCGGCGCCGGCCTTTGCCATGTGCTGGTCCCAGACATCCAGCGTTGCCTCGTGCCCCGCGGTGAATTTGCCGGCCCGTGCGGATTTAAGCAGGGCATTGCGCTGCTTCAGGACACGGTCGTAATCGCTGCGGGTTGCCGAGTGCCGCGGAATGAGGCTCACCAGCAGCTCATCGAGGAAGCGCCGGCGGTTTGAGGGGTCCCCTTTGACCAAGGCAAGATCCTCGGGCGCAAACAGCACTGTCTGGCAGATCCCCAGCAGGTCCCTGGCCCGTACCGGGTTGCTGCGGTTGATGCGGCCGCGGTTGGCCCGGGTGGCGTTGATTTCAAGTTCCAACACGGTGGTCTGCCCGCCACGGACCAGCCGAGCCCGCACCAGCGCCCGGTCGGTTCCGAAACGCAGCAGCGGAGCATCGGAACTGACCCGGTGCGAGCTGAGCGTGGCCAGGTAGCCGATGGCTTCCATCAGGTTGGTCTTGCCGATGCCGTTTGAGCCCACCAGAACCGTGACACCGGGTTCGAGGGCAAGGTCAACCTGGGCGTAACTGCGGAAGTCAGTCAGCGAAAGGTGTTCTAGGTACACGCGGTCTTCAGAATTCTCGGAACCCCGCGGGCCCCGGGGTTGTTGCTACTTGGCGGGACGGGTGGCATGCCCGCCGAACTGGTGTCGCAGCGCGGAAACCATCTTCATGGCCGGGGAGCTGTCCTCACGGGATTCAAAGCGCGCAAACAGTGCTGCGGTGATGGCCGGTGCAGGAATCGCGTTGGCAATGGCTTCTTCCACGGTCCATCGGCCTTCACCTGAATCTTCAACGTAGTCGTCGATATTCTGCAGTCCGGGATCCTCATCAAGGGCCTTAACCGCGAGGTCAAGCAACCACGACCTGACCACGGTGCCCTTTTGCCAGGCACGGAACGTACCGGGAAGGTCGTTGATGATGTCCTTGGAAGCAAGAAGCTGGTAGCCCTCAGCGTAGGCCTGCATCAGGCCGTACTCGATCCCGTTGTGGACCATCTTGGCGTAGTGGCCGGCGCCAATTCCGCCGACGTGGACGAAGCTGTCAGCGCGTTCTCCTTCCGGCCGGAGTGCGTCAAAGACGGGCAAAGCCCGGTCGATATCCGCCGCGTCACCGCCGGCCATCAGCCCGTACCCGTTCTGCAGGCCCCACACACCGCCGGAAACGCCACAGTCCGCGAACCGGATATCCTTTTCCGCCAGCGCGGCACCATGCTTCTGGTCTTCGGTGAAACGGGAGTTGCCTCCGTCGATCACCAGGTCGCCCGCGTCGAGCTTGTTCCCGAGTTCGGTAATGACGGCATCGGTGATCCCGCCCGACGGAACCATGACCCAGATCAGCCGCGGCGCCGGGACAGCCGCAATGAGTTCGTCCACCGAGGCAACATCCGTGACCTCGGGGTTGCGGTCAAAGCCTGTGACCTCAATGCCCCCCTTGCGCAGACGTTCGCGCATGTTGAAACCCATTTTTCCAAGGCCGATCAGTCCGATATGCACGGTTGAGACTCTTTTCTGCGCTGGTTGTCTGGGACGCGAGGGTGGCGGTGGTTGGGGCCCATCGGCGAGGGACCCGGCCTGAGCTTGCGAAGGCTGGGAGCCGATGGGGACTAGTTGGGAAGCCTGACGGGCATGACCAGGTAACGGTAGTCGTCCTGGTCTTCACCGTCAGCGTCTGCCTGGGCCGTGATCATGGCGGGCTTCGGCGCGGTGGTGAAGGAGAACCTGACGAACTTCGTTTCGATGACGCTGAGGCCCTCAACCAGGTAATGCGGGTTGAACGCGACAGTGATGTCATCGCCGGACAGCTGGGCTTCGAGTTCCTCGGAGGCCTGCGCGTCCTCGCCGGTCCCCGCGTCGAGGTGAAGCAGGCCGTCGGTAAAAGCCAGCCGGACTGGTGTATTCCGCTCAGCCACGAGCGATACGCGCCGGACGGCCTCGACCAGTTCCTGAGTCTGCACCGTGGCGTGGATGGGCGTGGAATCAGGGAACAGGGACCGGATCTTGGGGTAGTCGCCGTCCACCAGGAGTGACGTGGTGGTGCGGCCGCCGCTTTCAAAACCGATGAGGCGGCTGTCGTCGTCGGCAAGGGCGAGGTTGATATCGCCGCTGTTGCCGAGGGTCTTCGCTACTTCGTTGAGAGTCTTCGCCTTGACCAGTGCGCTGGTGGAGATGCCGGGGGTGACAGGCTTCCACGGCACTTCGCGCATGGCGAGCCGGTAGCGGTCAGTCGCCAGCAGCGTGATGAGGTCGTCCTCGATTTCCATCCGCACGCCGGTGAGGATGGGAAGGGTGTCATCCTTGCTCGCAGCGATGATGACCTGGGAAACGGCCTGGGCGAAGGCATCACCCGGAACGGTTCCGCTGATGGTGGGCAATGCCGGCAGGGGCGGGTAT
>NZ_QAIQ01000259.1 GCF_003061105.1 Arthrobacter sp. HMWF013 | reverse complement strand
GTACGACGGCGGGCGGCCACCCGCCGTCGTACGTCCCCTGTGTCTGTTGTCCCGGGTACTAGACGTTGAGGAGGTCCTTGTCCTTGTCGTCGTCCTTGGCCGGGCGGTTCCAGGCGTCGCCCTGCTCGCGGTCCAGGTGGGTGGTCTTCTTGTTCTTCAGGGCGAAGATGTAGACCACCAGCGAGATGGCAATGGCAACCGTGACGTAGGTGAAGAACAGGTCCACCCGCTCGGCTTTCTGGAACGCTGCGCCGAGCAGCGGGACCGTGCCGCCGAAGAGCGAGTTGGCGATCGCGTAGCCCAGCCCGACGCCCAGGGCGCGGATGGAAGCGGGGAACAGCTCAGCCTTGACCAGCGCGTTGATGGAGGTGTAGCCGCCAACGATCAGCAGGCCACCGAGCATCAGCATGAACGCGGTGAACGGGTCCTTGGTGCCGGCCAGCGTGGACAGCAGCGGCCAGGTGAACAGGACACCGGTGATGCCGAACCACAGCAGCAGCGGCTTGCGGCCCACCTTGTCCGAAATCAGGCCGTAGACAGGCTGGAGCAGCATGAAGATGAACAGGGCCCAGAAGTTGATGACGGAGGTGTCGGTCTTGGCGATGCCGGACGTATCGTTCATGAACTTGAGGATGAAGTTGGTGTAGGTGTAGAACGCCACGGTGCCGCCGAGGGTCACGCCGATGCAGATCAGCAGCGGCTTCCAGTACTGCGTGAAGAGCAGCCGCATGGTGCCGGGCTGGGCCTCGCCGGCCGCGATGGGTGCCTTGGCTGCAAGGACCTGCTCTTCCGAGACAGTTTCCTCCATCGAACGCCGCAGCCACAGAACCACCAGGGCGGCCACACCGCCGATGGCGAACGGGATACGCCAGCCCCACTCGGTCAGGTCGCCCTTGGGCATCACGTTCTGGAGGATGACCAGCACCAGCAGAGCCAGCATCTGGCCGCCGATCAGGGTCACGTACTGGAAGCTGGAGAAGAAGCCGCGGCGCTTGGAGGTGGCGGCCTCGGACATGTAGGTGGCGCTGGTGCCGTACTCGCCGCCCACGGAGAAGCCTTGGACCAGGCGGACAAAAATCAGCATCACCAGGGCCCAGACGCCCACCTGTTGCGTCGTGGGCAGGATCGCGATGGCAAAGGACCCTGCAGACATCAGCGTCACGCTGAGCGTCAGCGCGGCTTTGCGGCCCTTCCGGTCGGCATAGCGGCCGAAGAACCAGGCGCCGATGGGGCGCATGAGGAACGACGTCGAGAAGACCGCCATCGCTTCCAGTCCCGCTTGAAGATCGTCCTGGGAGTTGAAGAAGTGGGATTGGAAGTAGGCGGCGAAGACCGTGTAGACGTACAGGTCGTACCACTCCACCAGGTTGCCCGCGGAGCCTTTCAGGATGTTGCTCACTGCCCGGCGGGTCTGGGCTGCCTCGCTTTGGATTTCGGTTTGCTGGGTGCTCATCGCTGAACCTTCCTGGATTGCGGCGCCGCGGCTTCCTGGCGCAGTTTCGTGCTGTCCATGGCGACATTGCCCATGGTTCCTCCTCGACGTTGACGGTCCCTGCACACGCCGAGGGACTCCTCCAAGTTATGGGTGATGCACAGCACAACCTACGTGGCAGGCCATTTCCTAACACTTCCTTAGGTTTCGCCGGGGCCGGAGGGTAATCTCCAAAGCGGGCAGATTTTGGTGCCCAGTCAACGAAAAAGGGACCGTGCCATGGAATTGCTGATCGTCGAGGACGACGACGCCATGGCTTCCGCACTGGCCGCCGCGGTGGTAACGGCCGGCCACCACCCCACCCGCGTGGCGCGCGGAGCCGACGCCCTGCTGGTCCACCGGAAGTTCGGGGTGATCCTCCTGGACCTGGGGCTTCCGGACATGGATGGCCTTGAAGTCCTGCGGAAGCTGCGCCAGGTCACCCCGGTGCCGATCCTGATCCTGACAGCGCGCGACGACGAACGCAGCGTGGTGCTCGGCCTGCGGTCCGGAGCGGACGACTACCTCGTCAAGCCTGTGAAGCTCGTTGAGCTTTTGGCCCGCATCGAAGCAGTGACGCGACGGGCGGGCCGCCACGCCGCCGCACCGCAGCAGGTCATCGCCCTGCGGGATCTGCAGATCGACCTCGAACGGCGTGTGGCAACCCGGGGTCCAGAGAAGTTGCCTCTGACCGCCACGGAGTTCGATCTGCTTGCCCTGCTGGCTGGTCATGCGGGTTCCGTAGTGACCAGGGAACAGATCCTCGACGCGCTGTGGGGAGACGCCTTCGTAGCCACCTCCCGCGCCCTCGACGTCCACCTGACCGGGCTGCGGGCAAAGCTCCAATTGCCCGGCTTCATCATCAACGTCCGTGGCGTGGGCTACCGGATCGAGGCTGACTCCGCGTGAAGCTGCGCGTCCTGGGCATCTTGAGCGTACTGTCCGTCCTGCTGGTCCTGCTGGGCTCCACCGCCATCCTCGCGTCCGTCAGCCGCGAGCTGACCCAGGAACTCCAGATCAAACGGGTGGCCGCACTGAACCGGTTCGCGCAGGTGGCCCTGGACGCCACAACCGCCGAGGTTTCTGCGGGGCTCCAGACGGAAATGGACAGATATTCCGAGCTCTACGGCGAGGGAGTCCTGATCCGCCTCCAGCAGGGCACCTTGCGCTCGGGTGGACTCCGCGAGGACAGAGCCGACGTCGGTGACGCACTGGCCCGGGCGAACCTGAACCTCAGCGACACCACCCTGGCCCCGCTTCAGCCTTTTGGCCCGGACGCAGAGGTGCTGTCCCGGTCCTTCGGCAGTGCCAGCCAGGTGCTGGGCGAGGTGGTCCTGGAGGTGAAGGTGGAACCGGCCCGGCAGAAACTGCGTGAGCGGTGGCTCGTCGTCGGGTTGGCGGCCGCCGCGCTCGCAGCCATGCTCCTCCTGGTTGCTGCCAGAGTGACCCGCTGGGTGCTGCGCCCGGTCCACCGCCTGAACGCGGCAGTGACCCAGTTCGAGGCAACCGGCCGGACCGGTCAGCTTCCCGAGGATGGGCCGCCGGAGCTGCGGGAGTTGAGCCGTTCCTTCACCACGATGGCCCGGACCGTCAGCAACAGCCTGGAGTCCCAGCGGCAACTGATCGCCGACACCTCGCACGAGCTCCGCAACCCGGTAGGCGCCCTGCGGCTCAGGATCGATCTGCTCCAGCTGGAACTCCAAACGGCCCGCCAGCAGGACGCCGCCGCCGGGGTCGTGGCAGAACTGGAGCATGTGGAAGACCTCCTTGAGGGGGTCCTGAGGCTGGCGGCGGCTGAGCACAGGGCAAGTGAATACTCTGCCCGGAGCCCACTGGGCGGATCTACGAGCAGCCCCGCAGGCCGGGTTCAGGCTCCCATCGATCCGCACCCGATCCTCCAGGAGGAAACCGAACGGGCCGGACCCGCAGCCCACCGCAGCGGGTCGACAATCCTGCTGCACGGCCCGCCGGAACCAGCCGTGCAGATCGCCGCCAACCCCGCCGAACTGGCCCAGATGGTGGCGGAACTGATCAACAACGCCATCAAGTACGCGCCAGGCGCCCGGATCTCGGTCGGCGCCCTGCGTCGCGGAGGCGCCGTCACCATCGAAGTGTCCGACGACGGCCCCGGGCTTTCGGCCGACGAACGGGCAGCGGCCACCGGCCGGTTCTGGCGCTCACCGCGCAACCGCGGCATCGGCGGCAATGGCCTGGGCATGACCATCGTGGACAAGCTGGCCAGCGCCAATTCCGGCCGCCTGGTGCTTGCCCAGGCCATCCCCCACGGCCTGGTTGCGCGCCTCGAGTTCCCGCCCGCAATGACCGGGCCGGAGGCCGTTGCCGGGCCTGCCTCCTTGCCCGGTCAGGCAGCCATGCCCGGGCAAGACCAGGCAACCGGTCCAGGGCAGGTTGCCTCGAATGAGTGACTTGTACGTTTTTTCCCGCCGGACGGCCCTCAAGGCAGGCCTGGCAGCCGGCCTGACCGGGCTGCTGCTGCCAACCCTTAGTGGATGCACACCTGAGGACCGCCCGGACACGGTCACGGTTGCCGGCGGCGAGCCCGGGGGCTTTTATCTGGAGTTCGCCGGACTGCTCGCCGCATCGCTGCAGCGCTATGGTGCGGCAGGCCAGGCCACGGCGCTGGCCACCGGTGGCAGCCTCGATAACATTGAATTCCTGCTTTCGGGCAAGGCAACGTTCGCCATCGCGCTCTCGGACGCAGCTGCCCAGCGCTCAGCGGCAGGTGACACAAACGCCGTCGGAATCTCCGCCGTCGGGAAGGTCTACGAGAACTACATCCACTGCGTTGTCCGGCGGGACAGCGGGATCCGGGATATCGCCGGGCTGGCAGGCCGGACCGTGGCGGTCGGTGAGCCTGGCTCGGGGACGTCGCTGACCACTCCCCGGCTGATCGAGGCCGCCGGCCTGGGCTTCACCGCACTGGGCGCCGGCGCAACTGCCACCTCCGGAGGGACCGTCAGCGTCCTCAACCTTGGGCTCAACGAGGGCCTTGCAGCCCTGCGGAACAAGTCCGTGGACGCGTTGTTCTGGTCCGGCGGCGTGCCTACCGCGGCCATTGCGGCCGCCCACCGTGACGCAGGGCTGGCTCTCCTGGACCTCTCGCCGCTCCTGCCGGCGCTGCGCGCCAAACACGGGCTTTTCTATGACCGCGTGCTGATCCCGGAGAGTGCCTATCCGGGCATTCCGGCGGTCTGGACGGTGGGCCTGGCGAACCTCCTGCTGTGCCGGAGCGATACGGATGCCCGCACGGTGAAAAAGACTGTGGAGATTCTGGTCAATCATGCTCAGGAACTGGTCCCGCGCTCCAGCCTGGGCGTGCAGTTCCTGAGCCCGGAGTCGTTGATCAACACCCCGGGACTTCCGCTGCACCCCGCCGCGGCAGCCGCCTACCGGGAGCTGCACGGCTAGGCCCAACGCTCTCTCACGTGATGCAATAAATACACGAACGCTCCATCACTTTCTTGAAGAAAGTGATGGAGCGTCGTGGAAAAACCGGCAGTAAGTGATAGAGCGTCGCCGGAAAACCGGCAGGAAGTGCCAGAGCGTCAGGCCCCGGAGTGGGCCTGCAGGAAGCTGTACACCTCGGTCTCGTCCACGCCGGGAAACGCTCCCGGCGGCATGGCGGCGAGCAGGTGCGAATGGGCGCGGGCCGACGGCCAGGCATTCCCGGCCCAGGCGGTGGTCAGTTCCGCGGGGGGACGCTTGCAGCATTTCGGATCGGGGCACGTTGAGGTTGCCCGCGCGGTCGTCTCCCGCCCGCGGAACCACTTCACGTGCTGGTACGGCACACCGATCGACAGCGAGAACTCGCCGCTGGCCGAACGCTCCGTCCGCGCCGTGCACCAGTAGGTTCCGGACGGGGTATCGGTGTACTGGCTGTAGGCGCTGAACTTGTCCGGCACATCAAACACCGCCCGCGATGTCCAGGCCTTGCACGACGGCTGGCCCTCAATGGCGCCGGTGTGGTCCTGCGGGAACGTCACGCCGTCGTTCTCGTATGCCTTGTAGATGATGCCGCTTTGATGGGTCTTCTGGAAGTGGGTGGTGATGCCCAGGTGCTTGGTGGCCAGGTTGGTGAAGCGGTGCGCGGCGGTCTCGTAGGAGACGGCGAAGGCGTCCCGGATGTCCTCCACCGCGATTTCCTTGGCGGTTTTGGCTGTCTGCAGGAAGTCCACAGTGGCCTGCTCCGGCAGCAGCAAAGCCGCCGCGAAGTAATTGGTCGCCACACGCTGGGCCAGGAAGTCGCCGTAGTTTTTAGGCGTCTCATGCCCCAGGACGTAATGTCCCAAAGCCTGCAGCAGGACAGATCTGGGGTCGTGGTCCTGCCGCTGGTTCTGCGTCAGGTAAATTCTGTGGTTCTTCAAATCGGTCACGGAGCGGGTGGAATGCGGCAGGTCACCCACGTGGTGGAGGGTGAATCCCAGCTTTTCGGCGATATCGGCGATCACGTGCTGGCTCAGCGGTCCGCCCGTGTACCCCACCAGGCCCAGCACCTTCTGCGCCTCGGCCTCATACTCCGGGAAGTAGTTGCCGCGTTCGCGCATCATGGCACGCAGCTCGCCGTTCGCGCGGCGGGCCTCCTCGGGCGTTGCCACTTGCTCGTTCAGCTTCCGTTCGAGCTCGTGCAGCAGACCTACCTGGGCTTCCAGCACATCGAGGGGGAGCCGTGAGCTGATGCGGATTTTGGGGAGGTTGAGGGACTCGTAGAGTGGCCCGCGCTGGTAGCGTTCGAGCTCGATTTCCAGGGCTGCACGGCGGCTGGGCGGTTCGGCGCCGAGCAGCTGGTCGATGCTGACGTTGAAGGCGCCGGCCAGCCCCTGCAGCAGGGAGAGCTTGGGCTCCCGCTTGCCGTTCTCGATCAGGCTCAGCTGACTGGGTGCGGTCCCGACGGCGGCACTCAGGTCATCGAGGGTGAAGCCGGCCTGCTTGCGGAGGTGGCGCACGCGGCGGCCCAGGCTGATGACGTCCAGTTCCGGACCGGCAGAGGACGACGACGACGGTGCGGCTTCACGATTCCAGCTTCCAGGGGACATTTCTTGAGGATACGCGAAGAACTGCATTTCTTTCTACTGTTTTCCTCTATCGAAGTGTTGTGAAGTGCTGAAAAGTAGTAATCACGGAAAGAAACACCGCACCGGGGGTAGCTGGCCGGAACTGCAACGGAGCAGTTCCGGCCAGCGGATAACCACCGGAGCTCAATCAAGGAGATCAACGATGACTGCAGCTTTTGAGCCCACCCAGCAGACGCCCGAACAGCAGGCCGCCGCCCTGGAGCTTGAGTGGTCGGCCAATCCCCGCTGGGAAGGTGTGACCCGTGACTACAAGGCCTCGGACGTCGTCAAGCTCCGCGGCCGCGTCTCCGAAGAGCACACCCTGGCCCGCCGCGGCTCGGAGAAGCTGTGGAAGCAGCTCACCGAAGAGCACAAGACCGGCGGCTACACCAACGCCCTGGGAGCCCTGACCGGCAACCAGGCAGTGCAGCAGGTCAAGGCCGGCCTGCGCGCCATCTACCTCTCCGGCTGGCAGGTCGCCGCGGACGCCAACAACTCCGGCCACACTTACCCGGACCAGTCCCTCTACCCGGCCAACTCCGTTCCCACCGTGGTCCGCCGCATCAACAACGCCCTGCTCCGCGCCGACCAGATCGAGTTCTCCGAGGGTGTCCAGACTGTTGAGGACTGGATGGTCCCGATCATCGCCGACGCCGAGGCCGGCTTCGGTGGCCCGCTGAACGCCTACGAACTCATGAAATCCATGATCCAGGCCGGCGCTGCAGGCGTTCACTGGGAAGACCAGCTCGCCTCGGAGAAGAAGTGCGGCCACCTCGGCGGCAAGGTCCTCATCCCGACACAGCAGCACGTCCGCACCCTGAACGCCGCCCGCCTCGCCGCGGACGTCGCCGGCACCCCGTCCGTGGTCATCGCCCGCACCGACGCCGAGGCAGCAACCCTGATCACCTCCGACGTCGATCCCCGCGACCAGGAATTCGTCACCGGTGAGCGCACTCCGGAAGGCTTCTACAAGGTCCGCAACGGCATCGAACCCTGCATCGCCCGCGCCAAGGCCTACGCCCCGTACTCCGACCTCATCTGGATGGAAACGGGCACCCCGGACCTGGAGCTGGCCCGCAAGTTCGCCGAAGCCGTCAAGGCCGACTTCCCGGACCAAATGCTCTCCTACAACTGCTCGCCGTCGTTCAACTGGCGCAAGCACCTGGACGACGCCACCATCGCCAAGTTCCAGCGTGAACTCGGCGCCATGGGCTTCACGTTCCAGTTCATCACCCTGGCCGGCTTCCACGCCCTGAACTACTCGATGTTCGATCTCGCCCACGGTTACGCCCGTGAAGGCATGAGCGCCTACGTCGAGCTCCAGGAGAAGGAATTCGCCTCCGAATCCCGCGGCTACACCGCAACCAAGCACCAGCGCGAAGTCGGCACCGGCTACTTCGACGACATCGCAACTGCGCTCAACCCGAACGCATCAACCCTGGCACTGGTGGGATCCACCGAAGAAGGCCAGTTCCACTAAAACTCCCGCCCACGGTGAGCAGATGAACTGCTCACCCGAAGGCACGACGGCGGCCGGCACGAAGGTGCCGATGCCACCGGGGGCCGGGGAAGGTGATCCGGAAGTGTGCGCAAAAGGGGCCCTGTCCCCGCCCGGCCGAGCTTTGCGAGGCCCCGGCGGGGATGGGGAATAGCACACGGAGGATTACCTTTTTCGGCCCCGACCTGTACCCCGCCGTCGAACACTTTGTCTCCGAGGAGAGATTGACATGAACAGCTTTACTGACGACTTCACGATCAACGGAATCACCATGACCGCGCAGCCCATCTGCCGGCAGAACGAGGTTCTTACTCCGGACGCTCTGGAGTTCGTCGCGAAACTGCACCGGGCAACTGCCGAGCGCCGGCAGGAACTGCTGCAGGCACGGCGGACCCGGCGGGCCGAGATCGCGGCCGGCCAGGACCCCCGGTTCCTCCGGGAAACCGAGGACATCCGCAACGACCCGTCCTGGCGCGTCGCTCCCCCGGCCCCGGGCCTGGAGGACCGCCGCGTGGAAATCACCGGACCGGTGGACCAGAAAATGACCATCAACGCCCTGAACTCCGGCGCGAAGGTCTGGCTCGCGGACATGGAGGATTCCTCCACCCCCACCTGGCGCAACGTCATCAAGGGCCAGCTGAACCTCACCGACGCCCTGGAACGCCGGATCGACTTCACCTCCCCCGAGGGCAAGGAATACAAGCTCCGCCCCGCCGGCGAACTGCCCACCATCGTGGTCCGCCCCCGCGGCTGGCACCTGCCCGAGAAGCACATGATCATCGACGGCGCCCCGATCGCCGGCGGCATCGTGGACTTCGGCCTGTTCTTCTTCCACAACGCACACCGCCTCCTGGCCCAGGGCAAAGGCCCCTACTTCTACCTGCCCAAGATCGAGAACCACCTCGAAGCACGGCTGTGGAACGACATCTTCATCCTCGCCCAGGACCTGCTGGGAATCCCGCAGGGCACCATCCGAGCCACCGTCCTGATCGAGACCATCACCGCCGCGTTCGAAATGGAGGAAATCCTCTATGAACTGCGTGATCACGCCGCGGGCCTGAACGCCGGCCGCTGGGACTACATCTTCTCCCTGATCAAAAACTTCCGCACCCGCGGCCCCCGGTTCGTCCTGCCGGACCGCGGCCAGGTGACCATGACCCAGCCCTTTATGCGCGCCTACACCGAACAGCTGGTCCGGGCCTGCCACAAGCGCGGCGCCATGGCCATCGGCGGCATGGCAGCAGCCGTCCCCAACCGCAAGGACGAAGCCGCCAACACCAACGCCTTCGAAAAGGTCCGCGCCGATAAGACCCGCGAGGCCAACGACGGCTTCGACGGCTCCTGGGTGGCCCACCCCGACCTCGTTCCGGTCTGCCGCGAAGTGTTCGACTCCATCCTCGGCGAACGTCCCAACCAGCTTGAGCGCACCCGTGAGGACGTGATCCCGGACGACGCCGCCCTGATCAACGTGGCCGCCACCGAAGGCACCATCACCGAGCAGGGCATCCGGAACAACATCGAGGTAGGCATCCGCTACATCGAATCCTGGCTGCGCGGAAACGGCGCCGTCGCCATCCACAACCTCATGGAGGACGCCGCCACCGCGGAAATCTCCCGCTCCCAGCTCTGGCAGTGGATGTACGCCTCCGCCATCACCGATCACGGCGAAATCATCACCCACCACTGGATCGAGGAACTCCTCGACGAAGAGTTCGCCCGCCTGGAACGCTTCGACGGCGACCGCTTCGAAGACGCCCGCGACATCTTTGAAGAAGTCACCCTCGCCCGGGACTTCCCGTCATTCCTCACCCTCCCCGCCTACGCCCGCTACCTCACGGAAGCCAAGACGAAGGCCTCCGCCGAGGAACTCGCCGCCGCTTAAGAGGCAGCAGCCGCACAGAATTCCGTCTGCCGGGCCGGCACGCCCTTCGCAACAGGCACCCCGAGATCCGGGGAGCCGGCCCGGCGACGGAACCACCTTTCAGCAAGGAGACGACGGCGGGACGCACCACACGCGGTGCACCCCCGACGCTCTCTCATTTAATGCAGGAAAACCCTGATCGCTCTCTCACTTTCCACAAGAAAGTGAGAGAGCGATGGTGTTTAAGCTGCATTAAGTGAGAGAGCGTCCGGAGCAGGGGGAGGGAGGCCGGGTCAGCGGCCCTTGGGCACCAGCCGCACGGAGAGGGTCGTGCTGAGGAAGAACGTCAGCGTCGAGGCAAGGATCAGGAGCAAGGCCGGGGTCCAGGAACCGGTGGCGTTGTGGACGTACCCGACCAGGGGCGGGGCAACGGCAGCGAAGCAGTACCCGAGCCCCTGAACCGTGGCGGACATCCTGCCGGCCGAGGCCTGGTCCCGGGCCAGTTTGATGATGGCGATGAAGATGACCGTGATGCCGCCGCCCTGGGCGATGCCGCCGGAGATGGACCACAGCCACCACAGCTGCGGTGCGAGCATCAGCCCGGCGGGTACGGCCACCCACAACACGCCCAAGGTGACCGCCGTCGTCGTCGTACTGAAGTATTTGGTGGCAAGCGGCACGCCCAGGCCGCCCACGATCGCGAAGATCTGGAACAGGGAGGACCCCGCCCCGGCGGCGGAAGCGGTCATGTCCAGCTCGTCGTTGAGGTAGCTCGGGAGCCAGGCGGTCACAGCGTAGTAGGAAAAAGCCTGCCCGGCGAAACCTGCGGTCAGGCCGGCAGTGATCCAGCCGGACCCCTTGACCGCGGGATGCTCCTGGCCGCCGGGAACCACCTCAGCCGAGGGCACGAACGCGGTGCGGGCGCCCACAGCCAGCGTCCAGAAAATGATGGCCACCACCGCCAGGATGCCGACGGAGGCGAGGGAGATTTGCCAACCCGCGAGCTCGGCCAGCGGCGCCGCCACCATGGATGTCAGGAACGATCCGATGTTCAGGGCCGCCGTGTAGACACCCATCGCTGTGCCCTGCCGCCGCGGCGAGAAGTCACGGCGGACGATCAGCGGCACGCCGATGTTGCCGATGGTGATGGCCAGGCCGATCATCACGGTTCCCACGAGCACGAGCGCCGGGCCTCCGGCGGAACGGACGATCACCCCGGCCAGCACGCCCAGAATGGTGAGCGTGACGGCGAACTCGGCGCCGAAACGCCGCGCAGTCAGGGATGCCAGCGGGGCAGCGAGCGCAAAACACAGCACCGGGATGCTGGTGAGAAGCCCCAAAACCACCGGTGAAAACCCGAGGTCCGCCTGCATGATGTCCACCACGGGGGCAACGGCCACGAAAGGTCCACGCAGGTTCAGGGCCAACAGGCCGATGCACGCGAGCAGGATCCAGGATTTCGGAACCCTCGCCATGAGCCGCCCGCTCACAGCGATTCCGGAGGGCTTAAAAATGATTTCATCACCCCCATTGCTATCACGCCCCCAGTTGGCTCCGCGCACCTTTGAGGGGGCCTAGGATGAACATCACGGCCCCGGACCACGGACGAAGGACCAGATATGCAGCAGCGGCTTGCCATCCTTGACGACTACCAGGACGTTGCGCACGGCTTCGCCGACTGGGCCTCCCTGGAACAGGCCGGCGTCACAACGTCGGTCTTCCGCGAACCCTTCCAGTCCCCGGATGCGCTGGTGGCGGCGCTGGTCGACTGCCGGATCGTGGTGGCGATGCGGGAGCGGACGCCCTTCCCCCGGGCAGTGCTGGAGAAACTTCCCGCCTTGAAACTGCTTGTCACCACCGGCATGGCGAACGCCGCCATCGACGTGGAGGCGGCCGGCGAACTCGGCATCACGGTGTGCGGGACACCCGGCTCGCCCACCGCCGCTCCGGAACTGACCTGGGCCCTGCTCCTGGCGCTTGCCCGGAATCTTCCGGCCGAGGAGAACTCCCTGCGGGCCGGAACCTGGCAGACCTCCGTGGGCATCGAGCTCGCGGGCAAGACCCTGGGAATCGTGGGCCTGGGCAAGATCGGGCGGCGGATCGCAGCCTACGGGCAGGCCTTCGGCATGGAGGTACTGGCCTGGAGCCAGAACCTGACGGAGGAAGCCGCGGCGGAGGCCGGTGCCCGGAGAGTCAGTAAGGAAGATCTTTTCCGGAATTCCGACGTCGCCACCTTGCACCTGCGGCTCTCTCCCCGTTCAGAGGGGATCGTGGGCGAGCAGGAATTGCGCCTCCTGGGCCCGGAGGGCCTGCTGGTGAACACGGCGCGCGGGCCATTGGTTGACCAGGACGCCCTGGTCCGGGCCTTGAGCGAGGGCTGGATCCGGGGAGCTGCGCTGGACGTGTTCGACGAGGAGCCAATCCCCTCCGGCCATCCGCTGCTCAGCGCCCCGAACACGGTACTGTCCCCACATCTGGGCTACGTCACGCGGGAGAGCTACCGCCAGTTCTACGGCGGCGCTTTTGAGGATGTCAGCGCGTGGCTGGCGGGTTCGCCGGTCCGCGTGATCGGTTCCTGACGCCCATTAGCCGGCCGCCTGGAGGGTTGCCTCAATCGCGGCAGGCGAAAGCACATGTTGGGTGACCATCTGGCTCGCGCCGAGAATCGCCGCCTGGTCACCGGCGATGGACAAGGCGATCCGCAGGTGCGAGGTGGCCAACGGAAGCGAGCGCCGGTACACCACCTCGCGCACGCCTGCCATCAGATGCTCGCCCACTTGGCCCAGGCTTCCGCCGAGGACGATGACTGAGGGGTTGAGAAGGTTCACCACGGTGGCCAGGACGTCCCCCAGATCGCGTCCGGCCTGGCGCAGGGCCTGGACGGCCAGCGGATTGCCCTCGTTGACCAGCCTCCGGACATCGCTGCCCTTGCTGGCCGGAACGCCCAGCCGGCTGAGTTCCGCGGCGATCGCGGGCCCGGACGCAAGCGCTTCCAAGCAGCCGGTGTTACCGCAGCGACACAGCACATCATCACCGCGGGGCACCCTCACGTGGCCAAGATCGCCGGCCGTTCCGTTGGCACCGCGCTGGAGTTCACCGTTGCTGATGATCCCCGCGCCAATGCCGGTGGCCACCTTGATGAAGAGGAAATTACTGTGCTCGGGCCAATGCGCGGCGCGCTCCCCCAGCGCCATGATGTTGACGTCGTTGTCCACCAGCACCGGCACCGGCAGCGAGCGCTGGACGTAACTGACGACGTTGAACCCGTCCCACCCAGGCATGATGGGCGGCTTGACCGGCCGCCCAGTGGCGTGCTCCACGGGACCGGGCAGGCCAATGCCTATGCCGGCAACCCCGCCGGCTGTCCGGCCGGCTTTGGCGAGGACCGCCAGGCCCTCACTCACCACACGGTCCAGCACGGCCTCCGGACCTGCGGCCACATCCTGGGC
>NZ_QAIQ01000258.1:1228-7391 GCF_003061105.1 Arthrobacter sp. HMWF013 | reverse complement strand
CGCACGCGCCGTCGGACGCCAACCGGGTGGCGATCGCCTTGCCGATGCCCGACGCCGCCCCGGTCACCAAAGCGATGCGCGTGGCGTGGGACTTGGGCTTGGGCAGGCGGGCCAGCTTGGCTTCCTCCAGGGCCCAGTACTCGATCCGGAACTTCTCGGATTCCTCGATCGGGGCGTAGGTGGAGATCGCCTCGGCACCGCGCATCACGTTGATCGCGTTGATGTAGAACTCGCCGGCAACGCGGGCGGTCTGCTTGTTCGCACCGTAGGAGAACATGCCCACGCCCGGGATCAGGACGATGGCCGGGTCCGCGCCCCGCAACGCCGGGGACTCCGGATCGGCGTGGCGGTCGTAGTAGGCCTGGTAGTCCACGCGGTACTCCGCGTGCAGTTCCTTGAGCCGCGCGATGGAGTCCTCAATGGACGCCTCGGCAGGCAGGTCAAGGATCAGCGGCTTGACCTTGGTGCGCAGGAAGTGGTCCGGGCAGGAGGTGCCCAGGGCGCCCAGGCGCGGGTGCCCGGCTGCTGCCAGGAAGTCCAGGACGACGGCGTCATCGCTGAAGTGCCCCAGCTGCGGCTTGTCCGTGGACGCCAGGCCGCGGATCACCGGTGCAAGTGCTGCGGCCTTGGCCCGGCGTTCGGCTTCGGGGAGGGCACCGTAGCCGTCCAACGCGGGGCCGAAGGGTTCGGCCGTGCCGTTGTCCTCGATGTACTTCTCGGCCTGTTCGATGATCCAGAGGGAGTTCTGTTCCGCTTCCTCGGATGTGGCGCCCCAGGCGGTGATGCCGTGGCCGCCCAGGATGGTGCCGATGGCCTGCGGGTTGGCTTCCTTGATCGCGGCGATGTCCAGGCCCAGCTGGAAACCGGGCCGGCGCCACGGAACCCAGACCACTTTGTTGCCGAAGATCTTGGTGGTTAGGGCCTCGCCGTCCACTGCGGTGGCAATGGCGATCCCGGAATCCGGGTGCAGGTGGTCCACGTGGGCGGCGTCCACCAGGCCATGCATGGCGGTATCGATCGACGGCGCGGCGCCGCCCTTACCGTGCAGGCAATAGTCAAAAGCGGCCACCATTTCGTCTTCGCGTTCCACGCCGGGGTACACGTTCTTCAGGGCGTTCAGCCGGTCCAGGCGCAGGACCGCGAGGTTCCCGGCCTTCAGTGTGCCCAGGTCTCCGCCGGAGCCCTTGACCCACAAAAGCTGGACGTCCTCGCCCGTCACCGGGTCCTTCTCAGTGCCTTTGGCCGAGGTGTTGCCGCCGGCGAAGTTGGTGTTCCGCTTATCCGCACCCAGGCGGTTGGAACGGGAAATCAGGTCTTCAACAGTCTTGTTCGTCATTGCTTAGGCGCCCCATCCGGCTTGCTGGCCGCCGACGCGGTCCTCGTTGATCTGTTTCTGGTAGCCGCTGGCCTTGAAGGCGGCCATCGGATCCGCGGGCAGGCCGCGCTCTTCACGCCATGCGGCCAGGATGGGCCGGACGTCGGTGTAGAAGGCATCGTTGAAGATACCGTTGGCGGCCAGGACATCCCCGGCGTGCTGGGCCTCGCCCAGGGCAGCGGTGTCCACCAGCATGGCGCGGGCCGTCATTTCCTGGACGTTCAGGACCGAGCGGATCTGGCCCGGGATCTTCTCTTCCAGGTTGTGGCACTGATCCAGCATGAGGGCCACGCCGGAGTCCTTGCCGAAGCCGCCGCCGCGGATGACCTCGTACATGATGCGGAACAGCTGGAACGGATCGGCCGCTCCAACGATCAGGTCATCGTCCGCATAGAAGCGGGAGTTGAAGTCAAAGGAACCGAGTTTGCCCAGGCGCAGCAACTGCATCACGATGAACTCGATGTTGGTGCCCGGCGCGTGGTGGCCGGTGTCCAGGCAGACCATCGCCTTCTCGCCCAAGGCGAGGGTCTGCGCGTAGGAAGTACCCCAGTCCGGAACATCGGTGTGATAGAAAGCCGGCTCGAAGAACTTGTACTCCAGCACCAGGCGCTGGTTCTCGCCCAGGCCGGCGTAGATCTCCTGCAGGGACTCGGCCAGACGGTCCTGGCGGCCACGCATGTCGTCCTGGCCCGGGTAGTTCGTGCCGTCCGCAAGCCAGACCTTCAGGTCCTGCGAGCCCGTGGCGTGCATGATCTCGATGCACTCAAGGTGGTGCGCGATCGCCCGGCGCCGGACAGTCTCGTTCGAAGAAGTCAGCGAGCCGAACTTGTACTGTCATCCTGGAAAGTATTGGAGTTGATGGTGCCCAGGCCCACGCCCAGGCCCGCCGCGTACTCCTTCAGGGCCGCGTAGTCATCCACCTTGTCCCATGGGATGTGCAGGGCGACGGTGGGAGCGAGCCCGGTCAGCTCGTGCACCTTGGCGGCGTCCGCGACCTTTTCCTGCACGGTCCGCGGGGTGCCCGGCGTGCCGAACACCTTGAAGCGCGTGCCTGAATTTCCATAAGCCCACGAAGGGACCTCGATGGCAAGCTCTCCGAGCCTGCCCAGCGCCGTTGCTACGTCATTCATGATGGGATTCTTTCCGGTGTCTGTAGTGCTGCGATTTGGGGTGTGGTGTTGCGGTTCAGTGCGTGGTCCTGCGGTCTGGATGCTGGTGCTGAGCCCCACTGCAGGAGCTTGGATGGATCAGCTGGCTGTGTACTCCGCCGCAAGCTGATCGTCAAGATTGAAGACTTCTTCGAGCACGTGGAACCCTTGGTCTGGCGCCTGGTCCGGGTTGTCAAAAAGAGTTGCCATCTCGGCCTGCCAGCGCGCATTGACGTCTGCCAGAGCCATCCGGGCGCGGACGGCGTCGAAATCGTCGCATTCGACGTAGCCGATCAGGAGCCCGTCCTCGCCGAGGAAGAGCGAGTAGTTGTTCCAGCCGGCATCCTTAAGGGCTACCAGCATCTCGGGCCACACCGCAGCATGGCGGCGCTTGTACTCCCCGATCAGTGCTGGCTGGACCGAAGAACGGAAACACACCCTCATTGGCGACTCTCCTGAACTTTCAAATCTTTGAATCGTTTCATTGTTACGATTCAAAGTACTCTGGAAGACAAGAAGGTGTCAAGCATTCCACCCCCATTGCCCCAAGGAATTACTGGACCCCCAGATCAGCACGGAGAATCATGAACCGCTCAGCCAGTATCAAGGACGTCGCCAACCACGCCAGCGTTGCCGTGGGCACCGTCTCAAACGTCCTTAACTACCCGGACCGCGTGTCCCAGCGGACCAAGGAGCGCGTGCTGCGGGCCATCGATGAGCTCGGTTTCATCCGCAATGACGCCGCACGCCAGCTGAGGGCAGGCCATAGCAGGACCATCGGGCTGATTGTTCTGGACGTGGGCAACCCCTTCTTCACTTCCGTGGTGCGCGCAGCCGAGGACGCCGCAGCGCTTCAGGGCAGCGCAGTGCTGCTGGGCGACAGCGGCCACAACGCCAGCCGCGAGTCCAACTACATCGACCTTTTCCAGGAGCAGCGTGTCCAGGGCCTGCTGATCTCCCCCGTGGGTGACGTCACCGAGCGGCTGGATCTGCTCCGCGACCGCGGCATCCCCACCGTGCTGGTGGACCGGCTGGCTGATGAGGACAAGTACAGCTCAGTCTCCGTGGACGACGACGCCGGCGGTTACCTCGCTGCCCGGCACCTGCTGGACACCGGCCGCCGTCGGCTCGCCTTTGTGGGCGGCCCCACCTCCATCCGCCAGGTGGCCGACCGCCTTCAGGGTGCCCGGCGTGCGGTGAAGGAAGAGCCGGACGCCACGTTGGAGGTCCTCGATTCCGAAGGACAGACAGTCCTGGCAGGCCGTAGCGTGGGCAACATGCTGGTGGAGCGCGGGCGCGGGGACCTGCCGGACGGGATCTTCTGCGCCAACGATCTCCTGGCCCTGGGCGTCATGCAATCGCTGACCATGACCCACACCCTGAAAATTCCCGAGGACATCGCGCTGATCGGTTACGACGACATCGATTTCGCCGTCTCAGCCGTGGTGCCGCTTTCCTCCATCCGCCAGCCCACCGAAGCGCTGGGACGCACCGCCATCGAGCTGCTGGCGGAGGAACTGGAATCCACCGGTCCGCGGCACCGGGCTGTGATCTTCACGCCGGAACTGGTGGTGCGCCAGAGCACCGGCCCGGCGCAGGGCACCGCCGCAGGCTAAGGCCTGCCGCCCGGTCGACGCCTGCAGTTTTCCTCTTGTCAGGTCCTCCAAAGAGTGGGAATCTGCAGGGAGGAGAGAGGTCCGTGAGTCCCATGACACAAAGCACGGAGATCGGCCGCATCGCCGTCGATGAACTGCAGGCATCCTTTCGGGGCGGCCTGGTCAGCCCCGATGATGCCGGCTACGACGAACATCGCAAGGTGTGGAACGGGTCGATTGACCGCCGTCCAGCACTCATAGCCCGCTGCACCGGCGTCGCGGATGTGCGGGCCGCCATCCGGTTCGCCCGCCTGCACGGCCTTCGGGTCGCAGTGCGGGGAGGCGGCCACAGCTTCCCCGGACTCTCGGTCTGCGACGACGGGATGGTCATCGACCTCGCGCCTATGAAGGGCATCCGGGTGGATCCCGGCGCACGAACGGCCCGTGTCCAGGCTGGTGTGCTGCTGGGCGAACTCGACCGCGAGACGCAGGAGTTCGGGCTCGCTGTCCCGTCAGGGATCGTCACCCACACCGGAGTTGCCGGGCTTACGCTGGGGGGCGGCATCGGCTGGATCATGCGCAAGCACGGACTCACGGTCGACAACCTGCTCTCCGTTGACCTTGTCACGGCCGACGGCGAGCTGGTGACTGCCAGCGAGGACCGGAACGCCGATCTTTTCTGGGGTGTGCGGGGCGGCGGCGGGAACTTCGGCATCGTCACCGAGTTCGAGTTCCGGCTGGTTCCGGTGGGTCCGTCCGTTATGGCGGGGCCGGTCTTTTGGCCGATGGAGGACGCACCGGAGGTGCTGCGTTTTTACCGCGACTGGCTCGCGGACTGCCCCGATGAGCTCATGACCGTGGCCGTGCAGCGCAGGGCTCCGGCGCTGCCGATCGTCCCGCCGGAACTCGTGGGCAGGCGGGTCCTGGCCATCGTCTCCTGCTATGCCGGATCCGTCGAGGACGGTGAACGGGTCATGCGGCCCATGAAGGAATTCGGGTCCCCGGTCCTGGATTTCTGCCGGCCTAAACCCTTCCTCGAACACCAAAGAACGTTCGATCCATCGTTCCCCCACGGCTGGTCCTACTACGTCCGCTCATGTGACATCGCAGCCCTGAGCGACGAGGTGATCGACGTCGTCGCTGACTACGGCATGCGCATCACATCGCCGGTTACCAGCGTCGCCCTGTGGCAGATGGGCGGCGCAGTGGCGCGGATAGGCAACGACGCCACGGCATTCAACGGCCGCAACGCTGGATTTACTTTCAACATCAACGGCAACAGCAAGACGGCCGAGGGTTTCGATGCCGAGCGTCAGTGGGCCCGCGATTACTGGTCGGCGCTGGCACCCCACCACACCAGCGTCTATGTGAACTTCCTGATGGAAGAGGGCGAGGAGCGCGTCAGGCAGGCCTATGGAGCTGCAAAGTACGGGAGGCTCAAGTCGCTCAAGCACACGTACGATCCGACCAACTTCTTCAGCCTCAACCAAAACATCAAGCCCGACTGACGGGACTAAAGCTTCTCCACTGCCAGGTTCCGGTAGGCCGCTTTCAGTGGCGCCATCTGGCGGAACCCGAGGCGGCCGCGGCCCAGCACGCTGTCCGACAGGTCAGTCCATTCAAAGAGTGTCAGCCCGTTGACGGAGAATGCCACCCGCGGGCCGTCCTTCACCACTTCCATCCGGTAGAAATCCAGCGCATCCTCGGTGGGCGGCAGCGGATCGGCGCCCTGGGCCACCAGTTCAAAGCCGGCGCTCTTCCGCAGGTTGCAGGTGCGGAAGGCCCGTTCTGATTCGTGCTTGTGGCGGAAATAGGACACATGCAGGGCGTCGATGTCACCTGAGTGGTACTGCGGATAGTAGCCTGTTCGCGCTGCGAGGCCGGGCGAAAACAGGTCATGGCCGCCCTGCCCTGTTGCGGCAAAGAAGACCATCGCCAGTCCGGGCTCAGCGAGGGGCAGGAACTCCCAGCTGATCCTGATGCCGTCCGGGAACTCCACCGGGCACCAGAACGTCCAGTGCGCGTGGTCCCCGAACTCTTCGTCA
>NZ_QAIQ01000258.1:0-1218 GCF_003061105.1 Arthrobacter sp. HMWF013 | reverse complement strand
GAGCTGGACAACGCAAGCGCGCCGCCGTGACTGCCCAGGCTCAGCGGCCCCTCGGGCACCCAGTCCGCCACATCCGCCGGGCCGGCGAGCGGATTGCTGTACAGCAGCCCGCCGCCGGCATGCCCCGCGCCCACGTGCGCCGCGCCCACCTAGCCCCGCACCGCCGTCGTCCGTCCCGCCGTCGTTCTTAACTGCAACGCGGGGTCACTCCCGGCCCAATCTTCGCCCTTTATCGGGCCTGATGTGACCCCGCGTTGCTTGGAGCTGGAGGGGGAGCCGGAGCCGTAGCCGAGCCGGGCCAGCCGGGCGGCGACCTCGGCCGCCACAAGCGAGGCACCATGCTGGGAAAAATGGGTGTTGTCCGCCAGACCGTCCAGCCACAAGGCGTGCCCGCCCGGGCCGAAATGGCAGAACAGGGACTTCGACTCCTCAACACCCAGCTCCACGTACAGCGTGCGGGTCCAGGAGTTAAGGTCGACGACGGGCAGCTTCAGCTCGAGCCCGATCTCCCGGACCACCTCGGGGTAATCTTCCAGGCTGTCCTCAAGGACAGCGTGGGTGCCCACGCCGTCGAGGAAGTGCCGGCGCTCCACCGAGGTGCACAGCACCGGCACGGCGCCCCGGGCACGGACCTCTTCCACCATGGCGCGCAGGTTGGCAGCGTAACCGGTTCTGGCCGCGAGGTGCGCCTTTTTCTGGTCATTGTGCCCGAACTGGATCAGGACGAGATCGCCGGCTTCGGCAGTTTCCAGCAGCCGCGCCCACAGACCCTCCTCGCGGAAGGACTCGGTACTGGCGCCGCCTTTGGCGAAGTTGTGCACGGCCGCCCAGGCGAACACATGCCGGGGCAGCTGCGAACCCCAGCCACTCATAGGGTATTCGTGTGTGGGACAGTTCGCCACGGTGGAATCTCCGGCGAGCAGGATTTTCATGGTCTGCTTTCTGTTGGTCGGGGCACCTCTTCAGGCGCGACGGCGGCTGCGGCGTCAGGCGCGACGGCGGCTGCGGCGGTGAGCGGTCAGCCCTTGACGGAGCCGATGAGCATGCCCTTTGCGAAGTGCTTCTGCAGGAAGGGGTAGAAGATCAGGATGGGCAGGGTGGCCACCACGATCACGGCGAACTTGATGCCCTGCTCGGGCGGGATGTAGTTCGGGTCAACGTTCCCGGTTCCGAGGAGATCGGAGGAGGCGGTGACCTGGCGCAGGTACATCTGCAGGG
>NZ_QAIQ01000257.1 GCF_003061105.1 Arthrobacter sp. HMWF013 | reverse complement strand
TCATGACGACCAGTGGTACATCGCCTCCATGCGCAGCAACACCAGATACCAAAGCCTCGCCGTGCTGACGGACGCCATCGCCGAGGCCCTGCCGGCGGGGTCCCGGGCGGAGTCGCGGGTGACGGAGATGGGCCGCTTCTACCGGTTCCTCAATGCCAGGCTGCCCGCCCTCCTGGATGACTGGGAGCGCGAACGGGACGGCGCGGGAGGCGTGCCGCGCGGCGAGGACGGCCGGCTGCTCGGTCTGGAGCGCGGCGGCGACGGCCAGCCGCGCGGCGTGGAGGGCGAACGCAGTGCGGGGCGCGAACCTTCGGCCGCTGTGCCAGGAGGAGGGCGGCCGTGACCATCATCGACAACGCCGTGTACGTGGACGGGCGGCGGACAGAAGACCCAGAGAGCCTGGACGAGACGTACTTCGTCCTGCGGCAGCGCGAGGGGATGGCATGGATCGGCCTGTACCGCCCGGACGCCGAGGAACTGCGGTCGGTCGCCGAAGAGTTCGATCTCAACGCGCTCGCCGTCGAGGATGCCCTGACCGGCCACCAGCGCGCCAAACTTGAGCACTACGGCGAGTGCGTCTTCCTGGTGCTGCGGCCCGCCCGCTACCTCGACGACGTCGAAAAGGTGGACTTCGGCGAGATCCACGTTTTCGTCGGGCCTGACTACGTGGTGACCGTCCGGCATGCCGAGTCGCCGGACCTGGCCAGGGTGCGCCGCAGGATGGAAGGCATGCCCGAATTCCTGGCACTCGGGCCGGACGCGGTGCTCTACGCCATCCTGGACCAGGTGGTGGACGAGTACGAGCCCGTTGCCGCCGGCCTGGAAAACGACGTGGACGAGATCGAGGACGACCTCTTCGGCGCAGATCCGGACGTGTCCCGCCGGATCTACGAACTCTCCCGCCAGGTCATCACGTTCCAGCGCGCCATCGGACCGCTGGTCCCCATCCTGCAGGGGCTGCTCACCGGCACGCCTGACCGTGCGCTCGCCGACGAACTGCGTGACCACCTCCGTGACGTCCTGGACCACGCCATCCGGCTCAACGAACGGGTGGCGTCCTTCAGGGCGCTGCTGCAGAACGCCCTCGCCGTCAACGCAGCCCTGGTGGCCCAGCGGCAGAACGACGAGATGCGCAAGCTCACCGAATCAAGTTTTGCCCAGAACGAGCAGGTCAAACGCATTTCGTCCTGGGCAGCCATCCTCTTCGCCCCTACCCTGGTTGGCACCATCTACGGCATGAACTTCAGCACCATGCCGGAGCTCGACTGGGTTTTCGGCTACCCGTTTGCCCTCGGCCTGATGCTCGCCATGGGACTGGGCCTGTACTGGACGTTCAAGCACAACAAGTGGATCTAGGTTGTCCACATAGACTCGTTTGCCCGGCAGGCAGGGCTCCTGCCGCCGGTACAG
>NZ_QAIQ01000256.1 GCF_003061105.1 Arthrobacter sp. HMWF013 | reverse complement strand
TTCCCAGGCCACTGAGTGGGTTGCCGCCAAGGCCTGACCGGCTGTTGGCACTGGCACGTACGCGGCTGAGCCCAGGCGGACAGCCCGGTCCTCGTTGGTGTCTGCCCCATCGGTGCGCCGGCTCCTTATAACCCCGGCAACACATCGGAGATCCGCCATCGGCCATCAACACTAACCAGCACCAGCCGAAGCTGTTGCTCGGCTCCCTCCGCGGCGCTGGCCACCACCGCTCCGGAACCATCCCTTTCCTCATAGGACGACGTGGCGGATGTGACCGCCACGACTGCCCGGCTTGGCGAGCTTCCGGGCTGGACCTGCAGATCCGCAACCGTACTGGTGAATCCGGCGAGGATATTTCCCGACGCCTGAAGTTCGTCCTTGATGCGGGTGTCCGCCGCCGAGGCAGCGGAGCCCGGAGCGTTGACAAGATCCAGAAGCTCCAGGCGGCCGGAACTGAGCGCCACGGACCGCACGGCGGCCAGTCCCCGGACGGCCTCGACGGGGTCACCTGACTGCAGTTGCGCGGTCACCTCCGCAGGAATCAGGGAGTCCGGCGGCGTGGGACTCCCCCCGCCGGGCCCGTCTGTGCCCGGCGTATCCCCGGCTTTGGCGGCTCCGGAACTGACGGGCAGCGCCCCGGATCCGGCCTCCGCCGCCCAGGGTCCGCCCGGGCCAAAGGCACCGGCGGTCCCGATTGCGGCAGCCACGATGGCTGCGGCCCCCGCTGCCAGCAGCACGGTCCCCCGGACCGGTCCCGGTATCGAAGCCGCGACCCGGGCCTGCCCGGCCTGGCGTTTCGGGGCGGTACCGGCTTCTTTCCGCAGTGCGCCGGGGTCTACCGCCCGCCGCTTCGGGCCCTTTTCCGCCGCTTTCAATCCGGTGACGGCTTCCTTGGTGTGTTTTCCGCCTGGTTCCCCCGGTGGCCGGGGCTCCGGTGATACAGCACGCTCGCCCTGCGGAAACGGGAGGACCTGGCGCGCCCCGATCAGCCCGGACCAGCGCGACGTCGAAATCCGGCGGCCCCACGCCCGGAAACACTTCCGGGCTGCGTTGCCGCCTCGCTCCGGGACCCGGCGCCGGGTCAGTAACTGCGGCAGGACCGTGGAGTGGACAGAAGAAGCAAGGTCAACGGGAAGCGGCGGCGCGCTCCGGTAGAC
>NZ_QAIQ01000255.1 GCF_003061105.1 Arthrobacter sp. HMWF013 | reverse complement strand
CCCACGAGCCCGCAGCAGCCCGGTCCGGACGACCTCCTGGCGCTGGCAAACGCGGTCCGTGAAGCAGCAGCGCTGCCACCGAAGTCCCAGTCCACCCAGACCCAGCGTCCATCACATTCGGCGCTGGAGGCACCGGCCGGCACAGAAGGCACCCGGCGGGGGCATCTGCGCGTGCTGCGCGAACCTTCCTGACACCCATCTGGCGGTAGGCTGGAATCTGCTAATCAGTCAGCCACCGGCGCGAACGCGCCCCTTTCGGGAGCATCAACCCATGCCAAAGATCAGTCCTGAACTGTTGTCCGTCCTGCGGTGCCCTGTCACCGGATCACACCTGATCCAGGAGGACGACGAGCTCGTCTCGACGGCGGCAGGGGACACCGGCGTGAAGCTGCGCTACCCGATCGAGGACGGCATCCCGCTGCTGCTGCCACCCGAGCTTCGCCTCGCTGCGACTGCTGCGGGCTCGGACCAGCACGACTCCCGGCCGAGTGAAGCCTGAACCGTTCCACCACCCCACACAGACAAGCACCCCTCGCCCGCGTCCTCCCCACAGACGCAGCCCGACAGACGCAAGAACCCCGCGGCCGCCTCATCGCCGTCGCCGCGACCGGACAGAGCAAAGGAATCCCATGACACTTGACTACAAGGTTGCCGATATCTCGCTGGCAGAGGCCGGCCGGCACCAGATCCGCCTCGCCGAGCACGAGATGCCCGGGCTGATGTCGCTCCGCGACGAATTCGGACCTACACAGCCGTTGAAGGGTGCCCGGATTGCCGGTTCCCTGCACATGACTGTCCAGACCGCCGTCCTGATCGAAACCCTCACGGCGCTCGGTGCCGAGGTCCGCTGGGCCTCCTGCAACATCTTCTCCACCCAGGACGAAGCCGCAGCAGCAGTTGTTGTCGGCCAGGGGACCGTTGAGGATCCGCAGGGAGTTCCCGTGTTCGCCTGGAAGGGTGAAACCCTCGAGGAATACTGGTGGACGGCCCAGCAGATCCTCGTCTGGCCCGGAGCGGACACGGACCCGGACCTGGGCCCGAACATGATCCTGGACGACGGCGGCGATGCCACCATGCTGGTCCACAAGGGCGTTGAGTTCGAGGCCCTGGGTGCTGTGCCGTCAGCAGCCGACGACGAGTCCGAGGAAGGCCGGATCTTCCTTGACGTGCTCCGTGCGTCCCTGCAGGAGGATCCAAAGCGCTGGACCCGGATCGGTTCCGGCCTCCGCGGTGTCACTGAGGAAACCACCACCGGCGTGCACCGCCTCTACCAGCTGGCAGAACAGGGCAAGCTGCTCTTCCCGGCCATCAACGTCAATGATTCGGTCACCAAGAGCAAATTCGACAACAAATACGGCATCCGCCACTCGCTGCCGGACGGCATCAACCGCGCCACCGACGTCCTGATGGGCGGCAAGGTCGCCGTCGTCTGTGGCTATGGCGACGTCGGCAAGGGAGCCGCAGAAGCCTTCCGCGGCCAGGGCTCGCGGGTCATCGTCACCGAAATCGACCCCATCTGCGCCCTCCAGGCAGCCATGGACGGTTACCAGGTGGCAAAGCTGGAGTCCGTTCTCAGCGAAGGCCATATCTTCATCACCACCACGGGCAACAAGGATGTCATCCTTGCCGAGCACATGGCCGGGATGCGTGACAAGGCCATTGTGGGCAACATCGGCCACTTCGACAACGAGATCGACATGGCCGGACTGGCCAGGATCCCCGGCATCCGGAAGGTGGAGATTAAACCCCAGGTCCACGAATGGGTGTTCGAAGCGGACGCCGCCACAGGACAGGGCAGCCGCTCCATCATCGTCCTTTCGGAAGGGCGCCTGCTGAACCTGGGCAACGCCACCGGCCACCCCTCCTTCGTCATGAGCAACTCGTTCGCCAACCAGACAATCGCCCAGATCGAGCTGTGGACCAAGCGGGACCAGCCTGAGGGCGAACGTGAATACGACAACCAGGTGTACGTCCTGCCCAAGATCCTCGATGAGAAGGTTGCGCGGCTCCACCTCGACGCCCTCGACGTCGAGCTCACCGAACTGTCCAAGGACCAGGCTGAATACCTGGGCCTTGACGTCGCGGGCCCGTACAAGCCTGAGCACTATCGTTACTGACGTGTGACGCCCCGGGTGCTGACCGCACCCGGGTTTGTGACGTCCAAGCATTAAGATCGGACCATGGAGCCTGACTTAAAGCCGCGCCGCCGGGGGACCGCCAAGAAGATTCTGGTGGTGGCGGTCCTTTGCGTCCTTGCTGCCACCGGCGGCGTTTTCGCAGCCGTGGCTCCGGGTTTTGCGGGAGCCGGCCTTGAATCGGAGGCCGGCTCCGCCGTCCGGTCCGCCCCGGGAGTGGCCTCGCCCGTCGTCGCGCCCGTGAAGGTGGACGCCGTCCCCGCCGAGGGTGCCAAACAGGTGAACCCGGCTGCACCGGTATCACTGAAGGTGGCCAACGGCAGGATCGAAAGCGTCACGCTGACCAGTACCTCCGGCGAAGCAGTCCAGGGAACTTTCGCCACCGACGGCAGCGGCTGGTCCGCAGCAGGCCCGCTGAAGTTCAATACCGAGTACAGCTACACCTACGTGGTCACGGACGGGGCGGGACGCGAGACCAGCACCACGCACTCGTTCAATACCGTCTCCAGCACGCACGAGGCCGACGCCGCGATCTATCCGCTGGACGGTATGAAGGTAGGCGTGGGCCAACCCCTCCAGATCATCTTCAGCGAACCGGTGGTGAACCGGGATGCCGTGGAGAAGGCCATCAAGGTCACCTCCAGCGCCGGCCAGGCCGGGGCCTTCCACTGGTTCAGTGACACGATGGTCCGTTACCGTGCGGAGGGTTTCTGGGTGGCCAACTCCACCGTCACCATGGACATGCAGCTCTTTGGAGTGGATCTTGGCAACGGCCAGATCGCCAACTTCAACAAGAAGGTCAACGTGAACTTCGGCGACAAGAAAGTAGCCATCGCCGACGCCGCCGCCCACACGTTCACCCTCAGCGTCAACGACCAGGTGGTCAAGACCCTCCCGGTCAGCATGGGCGATGAACGCTTCCCTTCAGCCCGCGGCTACGCCGTGCTGATGGAAAAGAACCGCTATGACCACTTCCGGGCCGCCAGCATCGGCCTCAAGCCCGGCGACCCCGCCTACTACGGCGAAGTGGACGTTGAGTACGCCATCCGGCTCACCCTGAGCGGGGCCTACATCCACCAGGCGCTGGAATCCGCCTACCCGTACATCGGCAACAAGAACGTCTCCCATGGCTGCATCGGTTTCGCTCCCGACGGCGCCGCCTGGGTGTTCGACAACATGACCACCGGGGATGTTGTCCAGATCATCAACACCGAGGGCGACTACGCCGCCCTTGACGACGGCTACGGGGACTGGAACATTCCCTGGGCCGAGTACGACAACTAGCGAACCGTTGCCCTACCCATCCATGCCCGTCGGCTAAGAACTGAAGGGCAAGCGGTCCAGCCGCTCTGCTGTGGCGGTACTGCGGCGCCGGGCCTGCCGTAATTGCGCCAGCTCGCGGTTGCGGCGTTCGGCAATAACAGCCGCCAGGTAATGCTCGGGGATAGTACCAGGCGGAGGGGGAGGGGCCACCTGCCCCGACAGTTCGGTGGCGATGGCCTGGGCCATCCCGGCGGCCGAAAGGGGTGACATCCGCCCGGCCTGCCGGATGAACCGGGCAGCCTGCCTTGCCGTCGCATCGGGGATCCGGCCGATGTCCGCCGCTCCGGCCCAGGCGCGCAGATGCGGCGGAACCTCGACGCGGACAGCGGCCTCAACAGGCACCCTGCGCCGGAGGGCGTACGTGCCTGCGAGGATATCTCCCAGCCGTTTGGACCGGCTGTTGAAGAGTGCGACGGCGATGGCCAGGCCGCCCAGGGTCAGGTAGATTTCCAGGAATCCCGTCAGCCCTCGGATGACAGCGTGACGGAACCGGATGGCGCCGCCGTCGTCCCTGACCACGCGCAGGCCCACAGCCAGCTTTCCGAGGGAGAGGCCCCGGGTGAGGGTCTCCACGGCCACGGGGAGAATCACAAAGCAGAAAACAATGCTGACCAGCAGCAGCATCCGGAACGCCGCCTCGTCGAGGTCCTGGGCAGCGGCGGTGACGCCGAAGAGGATCAGGACCAAAAGGACCACGTTGAAGAGCACATCGAGCAACAGCCCCAGTGCCCGGGCGGCGAATGACGCGGGGCGGAGTTCCAGGACAACGGCCTCGCCTGTGATTATTGAACTCAAGCCGGTTCCCCTTCCCGTCACCATTCCTGCGGTCAACCAACCTCCGGACGCTCACAGTCTAAGGCGGCTAGGCTGAAGCCGTGGATATGGATGCCTTCTCCGCCGTCAACGGAGACAAATGGTCGAGGCTGCACGAACTTGCGCACAAGCGGCGGCTCAGCGGGGAGGAAGCCGACGAACTGCTCAGGCTCTACCAGGCCACCTCCGCACATCTGTCCTTCATCCGGTCCGTGGCCCCGGAGGGCGGACTGTCCGCGTCCCTCTCCGCCACCCTGGTCCAGGCCCGGACCCGCTTCACCGGGGCGCGCTCAAACTTCATGACGGACCTGGCACGTTTCTTCGTGGCCGCCCTGCCCGCAGCCCTGTACCGGCTGAGGTGGCTCACCGTTGCCTGCGGGGCCGCGTTCATCGTGGTCAGTGCCGCCTACGCGGTGTGGATCGGGACGTCGCCGGAGGCCTTGCGGGCGGTGGCCTCAGAATCCGCGGTCAGGCAGTACGTCGAGGAGGATTTCATCGACTACTACTCGGAAAACCCGGCTGCGTCCTTTGCCGGCGCCGTTTGGACAAATAACGCGTGGATCAGTGCGCAGGCGGTGGCCCTCGGCATCACCGGAATCTGGGTGCCGATGATCCTGTTCTCCAACGCGCAGGCAGTAGGGATCGCCGCAGGCATCTTTGCCGCCGTCGGCAAGCAGGATGTCTTCTTCAGCTACATCCTTCCCCACGGACTGATGGAATTGACGGCCGTCTTCATTGCCGGCGCCGCGGGGCTGAGGATCTTCTGGGCCATGGTCTCGCCCGGTCCCCGGACCCGGGGACGCGCAGTGGCCGACGAAGGCAGGTCCCTGATCACCGTCGCCCTTGGCCTGGTGCTGGTGCTGTTCATCTCGGGCCTGGTGGAGGGTTTTGTGACGCCCAGCCCGTTGCCGGTGTGGGCCAAGATCAGTATTGGCGCCGCTGTCCTGGCCGCGTACTGGATCTACGTGCTGGTATGGGGCCGGCGCGCCTATGATGCCGGTGAGCGCGGCGACCTGGGGGCGGGCGACGCCGGCTACTCCGAAATCGCCGCCTGATTCGCGCGCGTCCGGGGTGGCACCTCGCCGTTGCAGAGGAGCGGACGGTAGGCTCAACAACAGATACATGGCGCTGCCCGGACCAGAGCCGGCAGCGCGAACCCCAACGGAAGTGACGCTGCTGTGAACGACAACCCGCCGACCCCTGCCAAACGCTCGGAGCCGCAGCCGGATCCGGACCTGGATGCGTCGAAAGACTCGGATGAGCCCGCGTTTGCCTGGATGACAGGCTCCGGCTCCAGTGGCACTGATGAGTCCAGCACCGGCGGCGTCCGCGCCGGGCAAGCATCCGGGCAGCCCGAAAGCCGCGCCGACCGCAAGGCGGCGGAGGCCGCCGTCGAACCTTCTGCGGCTTCTTCTGCAGCGGAGCCCTCCGCCGCCGGAGCCCACCACACCGAAACCGCCGCCGTCGCATCCCCCGCTGCGGCAACCGCCGCCAAGGATGCCGGCCGCGAAACCCCGGGCCGCCAGACCCCAAGCGGAACCCTCAGCCGCGAAACCCCGGGCCACAACGCCTCCCACATGGGCGCGTCCCCTTCGGGCGCTGCCCATAAGGACGGCGGCCTGTTCAGCGAACCGCATCCAACGTCAGCACTGCAGGTCCGTCCTCCGCAGGAGGAAGTGGAGCGGCGCAACGCCGAGCGTGAAAGTGCCGCCAACGCCAAGCCGGTGCCGCCGCGGATCTGGCAGGTCCTGCTGGCCATTTTCTACCCCGTGATCCTCCTGGTTCTGGCCGTCCGGGCAGTGACCAGTCCTCTGTTCCTCTGGGTGGAATACAACAGGCCCGGTTTTCCCGGAGATGGCTACGGCTTCAGCACCGATGACAGGATGACCTACGGTTCCTACACCGTTGACTACCTCAGTAACTGGGCGGGTCCGCGCTATCTCGGGGACCTGGTCAACCGCAGCGGCGGGGACCTGTTCAAAGACGGCGAAGTCAGCCACATGGCAGACGTGAAGCTTGTCATCCTCTCCGCCTTCGGGGCAGGCCTGCTTCTGATCGTGCTCAGCCTCGTGGGCATCGCCTACCTGAGGCGGCGCAGCACCGGGGGAGTGCGCAGGGGACTTTTTGCAGGCTCCATCGTCGGGTTGGTCATCATCCTGGGGCTCGGGGCGCTGGCAGTTCTCGGCTGGCAGCAGTTCTTCACCGAGTTCCACCGGATCTTCTTTGCCAGCGGCACCTGGACGTTCGCCCTTGAAGACACCCTCATCAGGCTCTTCCCGGGGCAGTTCTGGATCGACGCCGGAATCGTTATTGCCGGGCTCGTGTTCCTGGCGTCACTGGTGACCCTCATTCTCACCTGGCCCACGCGGCGGCGCCGGGGAATGGTGCGGGATGACCAGGACGCCAACGACGAGCAGGTTGGCGCCGCCGCGTGGGCCAGGTG
>NZ_QAIQ01000254.1 GCF_003061105.1 Arthrobacter sp. HMWF013 | reverse complement strand
GCGCTGGTACGTCTCGATGAAGTTGACGCCGGCAGCGGCGACCTTGACAAGCAGCTGGCCAGGACCCGGCACCGGGACCGCGGCCTCTGCCAGTTCCAGTACTTCGGGTCCGCCGGGCCCGCGGGCAACGATCGCGTGCGTCATGTGTCTCCTCTCCGGGCGGGGACTTCCCGGTCCGGTTTCTCTGACCATCCTAGGGACACCGGCACGGACAGCGAAGCGGCGGCCGGTAACCGGCCGCCGCTTCGTTTGTGCTTTCTGAGGGGGTGTTTGCCCTCCGCAGGCGCAGTAACGCGGGGTCACTCCCCGCCCGATAAAGGCTCGCCGAGGGGCCGGAAGTGACCCCGCGTTGGGTTTAGTAGCGGCGGGTCACCGTTGCCATGGGGCACTCGAAGTGGCGTCCGGCGGAAAGGCCGACGTCGTTGAGGTAGCGGACGATGATGCCGTACGACTGGAGCAGCGTGGTCTCCGTATAGGGAACCTGGTGCTTCCGGCAGTACTCGCGGACAATCTTGGCTGCCTTGTCCAGCTGGGGCCGTGCCATGTCCGGGAACAGATGGTGTTCAGCCTGGCGGTTCAGGCCGCCGAGCAGGATGTCCATAAAGCGGCCACCGGAGATGTTCCGCGAGGTGAGGACCTGCCGGCTGAAGAAGTCCACGCGGCTGTCAGCCGGAAGGACCGGCATGCCCTTGTGGTTGGGAGCAAAGGAGGCGCCCATGTAGAACCCGAAGACGGCCAGCTGGACGCCGATGAAGGCGAACGCCATGCCCAGCGGCAGGAACGTGAAAGCCAGGACGGGGAGGGCGCTGAGCCGGACGAGCAGAATGGGCAGTTCCACCCAGCGGTGGGTCACCTTGGCCCGGCGGAAGACGAACTTCACTGAATCGATCTGCAGTCCCAGTCCCACGAGGAAGAGCAGCGGGAAGAAGAACCAGCCCTGTTTGCGGGTGAGGAACGCGAACCGTCCCTGCCGGTCGGCAACTGCCTCGGTGTGGAAAGCGATGGGTCCCGGGGCGATGTCCGGATCCTTGGAGATGACGTTCGGGTGGTTGTGGTG
>NZ_QAIQ01000253.1 GCF_003061105.1 Arthrobacter sp. HMWF013 | reverse complement strand
CTTCATTCTTGATGGAGCTGGGCGATTCCGCCACCATGACCGTTCCTCCCGGTGCGCTGCGGCACTTTTATACCCCAAATTATACGGGCGGGTAGGTTCCTCTGCTGACCTCCCGCTGGAGGTAAGGTACCCAAATTTCGACCAGCTAACGGAGCCGCTGGTGCGTCCGGTCGAAGCCGCCGGGGGCACGCCGACGGCCCGGCTGAGAAGTCTTCGGGACCTGCTCAGCCGGACCATCGGCAACAAGGTGAGTGCTGTTGGTTGGGTTCTCCGGTACTGCACCTCCTTTCAGGAACGCTCACTGGTGCCGGCGAACGGCGGGGTATTTTCGGTTAGGAAATCTTGCGCTTCCGGAGCATCAGCAGCCCGGCGATCAGGAGGAGAAGGGCGACGGGGACAAAAGTCATGTCGACGCCGGTCTTCGCCAGGGTGGTGCCGCCCTGACCGGTGGTGCTGCTCATCGCGCTGCTTGTTCCAGCCGCCGGTACGGAGCCGGTGATGCTGCCGGCAGGGACAACGGTGATTCCGGTTGTAGTCGTTCCTGCAGTGCCCGTTGTTCCGGTGCCGCCGGTGCCCGTGCCTGCACCCGGAGTGTCGGTGCCGCCGGTGGTGTCGGTGGTGCCGGTGGTGCCGGTGCCCTGATCCGTGGTGCCGCCGGGCGTTTCGGTGCCCGGGGTTTCGGTACCGGGAGTCGTGCCGCCGTCAGTGCCGCCGCCGATGATTACCGATGCATCGAGATCAACCGCTGAACCATCAAGGACTCCGGTGTTGCCTAGGCCAAGGTCGGCGTCAACGACGGCTTCGAGGCCGTCGCCTATGCCCGTACCGGGGTTGGTACCATTCGTACCCAAGACCAAACCCAGGTCGATGGCTGCGACGACATCGGCCGTGGAGCTGCCATCTGTGCTGCCGAGGAGGCCGTCGCCGAGTCCGAGGTTGATGTCTGCGGCGGCTGCGACGTCGGCGGTGGTATTGCCCGCGTCGGTGCCGGTGAGGACGCTGTCGCCGAGTCCGAGGTTGATGTCTGCGGCGGCTGCGACGTCGGCGGTGG
>NZ_QAIQ01000252.1 GCF_003061105.1 Arthrobacter sp. HMWF013 | reverse complement strand
CCCGCCGCACCAAAACCCGCCCTCATGCCGTCCCCGTTTCCCGCCGCCGCATGCCAACCATGGCCACGGCGACGGCAACACCAGCGATGGCGAGCATCCACCACGCCCCGCTCCAGTCCGTCGTCGTGCCGCTGGGAACGGGGGTGTGGGTGAACGGCGAGAGGTCGCGGATGCTTTTGTCCAGTCCCACCAGCCCGCCGAAGATTCCCAGCACCACCCCTGCCCCGAGGAGCGCCCAGCCTCCGGCGATGGTCGCGGCCGGCCAGAGGACGAACACCAGGGCCGGGACCGCAAGGTAGATCAGGGCGGCGGGAAGCTGGGCCACGGCCGTCTCCCAGACAGCCTGCCCGTCGACGGAGGTATCGCCGGCGGCGGCCAGGGATGCCCAGGCACCGAATGCGGTCAGGGTCAGGACCAGCACCACGGACGCCGCGCCCAGCAGGAGGTAGCTGACCAGCCAGTGCAGGCGGCTGACCGGGGCGGCGAGCAGGAGCTCTGCAGTGCCGCCGGCCTCTTCCTGGCGCAGCCGGAGGACCGCCTGCAGTCCGCACGCAGCCGCCAGGATGCCCGCGATGGAGAACATCGCCGAAATCATGAGCTGGGTCAGCGATACCCCCTGGGTCTGGAGGATGGCGCGCAGCGCAACGGTGATGTTGTTGCTGGTGGCGTCCGCGGCGGCGATCGCGCTGCCCAGGGAGCCGGCCAGCAGTCCCATGGCCAGCCCGCCGATGCACCAGCCGATGATCGAGCCTGCCTGCAGCCGGAGGGCAAGGGCGGTGGGGCTGCTCAGTCCGGGCCGCGCGGCCGCACGCCCGGGCAGCGCTCCCCAGACGCTCGCGCCGCTGTCCCGCCGTTCCAGGAGGAGCCACGCCGCACCCCCGCTGACCACCGCAAGGCCCAGCGGCAGCAGCAGTGGCCACCACCGGTCGCCCGTGAAGGCGAACGTCTGCTGGCCCCACCCGATCGGGGAGAACCAGCTCGAAGCCCCTGCGGTCATGGACAGCCCGTCGGCACTCGGGGTCCCGCTGGCGTCGCCGATGCCCCGCAGCAGGTACGCCAGGACCACCAGCCCGGACGAGTAGCCGTTCGCGCCCCGGGATGTCCCCATCAGCTGCGCCACGAGGAGCCCCACGCCCAGAAACGCCAGGCCGACGGCGCCCGTGGCGGCTCCCGCAAGGAGGGAACCTTCGCGGTCAAGCCCCGCCGCCGCGAAACCGCCGAACACGGCGAGCGCCGCCAGGACGTTGGCGCTGATGCCGTGCAGGAGGGTTGCCACCGCAGGGGTGAGGCGTCCGGCGGGAGTAGCGGCGATCAGCTCGGCACTCCCGGCTTCCTCGTCAGCCCGGGTATGGCGTACGGCCAGGAAAGTACTCATCAGCCCGGCCAGGAGGGCGAGGAAGGCGTAGATCAGGAAAAACATAAAGCCGCCCAGGCTTGCGTCCCGAGGCAGGCCGCGGAGCATCAGGATGGCAGGGGTGGCGATGGCCACCTGAAGGATCTCCGCGCGGCTGGATTCCTCGCCGTAGGTCTGCTGGATGGCGGAGGCCGCGAACAGGGTCAGGGCGCCGATGCCCAGCACCCAGATGGCCAGCTGCCAGCGGTCACGCCGTAGGCGCTGGCCCCACAGGATACGGAGTTCGCGCACCTCAGTCACGGCTCCTCGCGCCGAGCAGGTGCCGCCGCCGAGCGCGCTCCCCCTCAGTGCCCTCGGGGTGGGCGTCCTCCCCGCGGGCAAGTCCCGACGTGTCGCCGTAGTGCCGCAGGAACAGCTCCTCCAGCGATGGCGGCGTGATGATCAGGCCCTTAACCCCCATGGCACCCAGCACCGGAAGCACCTCGGCGATCCGGTCCGAATCGGCACCAAACTTGACCCTGCCGCCGTCGGACGTCAGTTCGTGGACAGTGCCCAGCTCCCCCAGAGCGCGGGTGTCCACGCCGTCCGCCGCGAAGGACACCTCGCTGCGGGTCAGGTGCCGCAGCGAGTCCAGCGTCCCGCCGTCCACCACCTGCCCGGCGCGGATGATGCTGACGCGGTGGCACAGGATCTCCACCTCGGAGAGGATGTGGCTGGAGAGGAGCACCGTGGCCCCGCGGTCGACGGCGGCGAGCACCTCCCGGCGGAAGACCGCCTCCATGAGCGGGTCAAGGCCGGACGTGGGCTCGTCGAGGAGGTAGATCTCGGCGTCAGTGGCGAGGGCGGCGATCAGGGCCACTTTCTGCCGGTTGCCTTTGGAGTAGGCGCGGCCTTTCTTGCCGGGGTCGAAATCGAGGGCCTCGCACAGGCGTGCCTTCCGCTGCCGGTAGGCCGCGGCGTCCGACGTCCCGCCCCGCAGGCGTGAAAGCAGGTCGATGGTTTCGCCGCCGGAGATGTTGGGCCACAGCCGGACATCGCCGGGGACGTAGGCCAGGCGCCTGTGCAGTTCCACGGACTGGGTCCACGGGTCCAGGCCCAGGACGGTGGCCGTGCCGGACGTGGCCCGGGCCAGGCCCAGCAGGACGCGGAGGGTGGTGGATTTGCCGGCGCCGTTGGGTCCGAGGAACCCGTGGATCTCGCCGCGTTGGACCTCGAGGTTGAGGCCGTCGAGGGCGCGTACCCTGCCGAAGTGTTTGTGCAGGTCAACGGTCTGGATGATGGTGTCCATAGGGCGAACCCTACTCAGATTCACGGGTTTGTGAAGATTCGAAAGACCCTGGAAAATCTTCCAATGCATATACATATGGGTATACAATTTCAGCATGGCACGGGCAGCGACCACAGCAGATGCGTTCAACGCGGTGGCCGAGCCGCGCCGCAGGGAAATCCTCGATGCCCTCGCCCAGGGCGAGCGGCCGGTCAACGACCTTGTGGAGCTCCTCGGCCTGGCCCAGCCGCACGTTTCGCGGCACCTTCGCGTGCTCCGCGAGGTGGGCGCCGTGGACGTGCGCGACGAAGGGCGGCAGCGGCTCTACAGGCTGAACCCGCAGGCCCTGAAGCCCATCCACGACTGGGTAGCCAGCTATCAGCACCTCTGGGAAGAGCGGTTCGAGCTGCTCGAAGACGTCCTCGAGGACCTTAAAGGCGAGGACCTTAAAGACCAGGAAAGCAACGAAAACTAAGAGAAGGAGCAGGACAATGGCACAGACCAGCAGCGGCACCATGGATGTCACCTTCCCCGGCGACCAGGAAATCCTGATCACCCGGACGGTCAATGCGCCCCGGCATCTGGTGTACCGGGCCTGGACCACCCCCGAGCTTGTCCGGAAGTGGTGGCCCGGCCGTCGCGGCGAGATGACCGTGGCGGATATGGACCTCCGCGTGGGCGGCGCATGGCGGTATGTCATGGTGGCGCACGGCGAATTCGAGGTCGCGTTCCACGGCGTCTACCGGGAGATTGTCCCGAACGAACGGATTGTCCACACCGAGGTCATGGAGACCGAGGGCGCTTCCCCGGACAGCGAGGAGGGTGCCGTGGTCAACACGGTCACCTTTGACGAGGCCGACGGCGGCGCCACCACCATCCGGATCCGCACCGATGCGGGAAGCAGGGAAGTCCGGGACATGATCGCCCAGTCCGGCATGGAAGGCGGAGTGCGCGAACAGTTCGAAATCATCGAGGAACTGGCCGTGTCGCTGACATGAAGGTTGGTCCAAGGTTTGTGTGACACCCTTAACCGATGACTTTTTCACAACAGGCCCCGGCCCGGACCCAGCTGCGCCCCGCCCCGGGCTCCGGCTTCATGTTCGCCTTCGCCACGCTGGCCTGCATTGTGGGACTGATGGCCACGTACTACTACTT
>NZ_QAIQ01000251.1 GCF_003061105.1 Arthrobacter sp. HMWF013 | reverse complement strand
GAGTTTCGTGCTGGCTGTTCTCACGACGCTATGGATTGCCCGGCCCGCAACGGCTTTCTGGCTTCGCGCGGGCCTGGGGCCCGGCCTGCTGGGTTCGTTCACCACGTTCTCCGCGGTGGTGTTCTCCATGGACCAGTTGGCCAGGGCGGGCGGGCACCCGGCGTGGATTGCCTACCTCGCGCTGTCCCTGTTGCTCGGTCTTGGCGCCGCGGCTGGCGGCTGGCGAACGGGGCGGCTGCTGGCTGACCGGCTGCAGGTTGCCTCATGATGGCCGCTGCCCTGGTGGGAGTTTTCGGGATGGCAGGCGCGTTGCTGCGCTTCGCCGTCGACAGCTGGTTCGCCCACCGGGCTGGACGCCGGTCCATCCTCAACTCCGAAGGCGCTCCCCGGCACTGGCCGTGGGCCACGCTGACCGTCAATGTCGCAGGATGCCTCATTATCGGGCTGTCGATGGGGATCACAGGGCGGCTTGGTCTTGGCTCCGAGTGGCAGGCAGCCATCGCCACGGGCCTCGCCGGCGGGCTCACAACTTTCAGCTCGTGGACGGTGGCCACTGTCCGGCTCCTCACCGAGTCGCGATTTTACGCCGCTGCCCTAAATGTAGGCGCGAACCTGGCCGCGGGCTGCGCGGCGGCGGCGTTGGGCATAGCCATCGCTTCCTAGGCAACCGCGGCCCGCTGCAGCGGAAGCGGACGGGAATGTGGCAATCGCGCAGATGGGGTGCCGGAGGGTTCAACTGATGCCGGAGGGCACGCGATTGCTCAAAGGTGCTGTTGTGCCTTCAGAATCATCGGTTGATTCCACCCGCTTCACCAGCTTCCACAGGGTTACGAGTGCCCAGCCAAATACCCCAATCACCAGAACGTTCCTCACCGTCAGCAGGGCGGCCACGCCGGGATTCAGTGCCAGGAGCAGCTGCATGTAGAGCAAGGGGTATACGAGGGTTGTAATGACCGCAATGGCAACAATCGAAGCAGTGGGCACAGCCCAGGCCTTACCGTAAAAAGCCGCGCCGACACAGATCACGGCTGTCAGCCAGATCATGAATTGCGGTGAACCCACCTTGTTGAAGACGATCATGGCGGAGACGAGAGACAGTGCTCCGACCATGAGAAGGTCCTGCCTGTTTGCTCCTCGCCGAACACCAAGGAATATCAAAATGGCAATAAAGAGAACGCTGACACTGAGGAGCGGGTTCATCAGTACACTCACGGAATCAGCCAGGGATCCTTGAATCTCTATGGTGTGGATAGCAGTATTCGGATAGATTTCGGTGCCTGATTGCAGGACAGCCTGCCACAGGCCTGGTGTTGTCAGCGGGGCCTCCAACTGCATGCCACGATCACCCTGTGCCTGGATAAACCCGAGAAGGTGCTGCGCTCCCCCTCCGGCGACAACCCCGGCCACCATGAATGCCGACACTGCGGCGCCCACCAAAATGATGCGGAGCCGGGACTTGCTCGAGACTGCCAGGGCCAGCACTACTCCGGCGGGCCAAACCTTGATCCACGTCGCCAGAGACAGAAGCAAGGATGCCAAGGCCGGACGGGTTGTTGCCAGGGTGAGGCCGACCACAACAATCGGCGCGGAAATACCTTCCACCCGCGAGAAAACGAGCGGGCCAAGAACAGCGGTCAACGTTATCCAAAGATAAGCGGCCTGCCAGCCAAAAGGTGCCGCCCTGTTATTCAGCAGCACCAGCACAGCGATGAAGTTCAGAACGGTGCACAGCAAAAACCACCCAAGCATGTACTGGTCGTAACCGAAAGCTGCAGCACCGACCATGGGAAACATAGCCGCGATCGGATAGACCCAGGCAACGTCAACTCCCTGCCACGTGCCTTCGTCGAGGCCTTGGTACACCCATTCCCGGTAAAGGCCCACGTCACCGTATGTCTCTCCGCCCGCGATCCGGGGGATGAGCAGGAGGAGGAACAGTCCGTGAACAGCAGCGAATGCTGTGATCACGGTGGCCTTTCGCGACAGCAAATCGAGCAAATCTGGCCGGGGCTTCTTCATGATGACTCTCAACTTTTTCAAAAGGAACGGGACGGGTGCATAACGCCCCCCTTCCCTGCGGCAAACGGCACTGGTTGCAGTCACCGGGGCCGGCACAAGGACGGGATGGGGGCGTGAAACCACGAGGTCGACCGGCCGCGCTGCTGTGAAGGTCCAGCCAGCCAATCAAATCATTCCATTCTACGAGGCCAAAGTGCGCCGGATGAGCCACGCGGGCCCGGTCACGCTCGACTTTGGCTGCACAGAAGCCCCCAGACTTGGCGGAACCTATACTTCGGGCGGTTTGGCGCAGTCCCGTATCGTTGACTGTGATGATTAGCAGACGCGACGCGGCAATTGCCCTTGATGTACCGATGGAAATGGCTCAGCGCCATGGCATCCCCAAACGCCTGTCCGAGGCCGAACTCGGCGAAATCCTGGACAACCCGCCGGCCTGGCTGGTCCAGTCACGGGCGAACCGGACCGGCAAGCGCCCGGTGTGGGTCCATCTTGAGTGCGCTGTATGCGGCTATGAGGAAGCGGCCCGCCCCAAAAAGTGGTGGCCGGAATTCACCTATGTGGTCTGCGGCCACCATGCGCCCAGTGACGTTCCGCAGGCCCGGCCGGGCCTTGTCAGGAGCGAGTTCGACGGCGTCGGGACCCGCTTTGTGGGCATTGCGGACGTAGCGGTTCCGGACTGATCCCGGGCATTTATTTCGGGGTGGAACAGGGGTATTTTACGAGGAGGGACGTATTCCGTCCCCCCGTTGTAAGGAGCACCCCATGCCTGACAAGACCCCCCACCAGAACCTGTCGAAGAAGCCGGTCAAAACCATCAAGGAAAAACGCGCGGACAAGAAGGCCAAGAACCCTGAAGGTGCGCAGGACCCGGTAGCGCATCTGAAGAAGCGCCGGTAGCTGTTACCCGTTCTCTGCCATCTCTTCCGGCACGGCAGCCAGATTCAATTCCTTGCCGTCCCTCAGCACGCTGATCTGCAACGGTTGGCCAATCGCATCGGCGAACAGCAGTTTCTGCAGGCTTTCCGCGTTGCTGACGGGGCGGCTCCCGGCTGTCATGATGATGTCACCGGCTTGCAGGCCCGCGCGGTCTGCCGGTGAACCCGCCAGGACCTCCACCACCCTGAGCCCGTCCCGTTGGCCGGTCCGGATCACAGCACTGGCGGTGAGGCGGATGGGCGTGCTGACAACACCCAGGTACGCTCGCTTCACCCTTCCGTCCTTCAGCAGCGCTGAGATGATGCGCCGGGTTGTGGCATTGATCGGCACGGCAAGGCCCAGCCCTGCGCCGGCAACTGCGGTGTTGATTCCCACGATGCGGCTGCGCGCGTCGGCCAACGCCCCACCGGAGCTGCCCGCATTGAGGGCTGCGTCGGTCTGGATGACGTCTTCGATCACGCGCCGGTTTCCACCCGACCATACGGGTATGGCCCGTCCAAGACCGCTGACAACACCCGCTGTTACTGATCCGGCCAGGCCCAGCGGATTCCCCACAGCGATAACCAGCTGACCCACGCGGAGCGTCTCAGCGTCGCCGAACTGCGCTGGCGAAACTTTCGGTGCTTTGCCGTGGACCACCGCGAGATCGGACAAGGGATCCACGCCCACCAGTTCAAGGTCAGTCCGGCTGCCATCTGCAAAAGACGCATGGCCCTGGTGTGTTCCGGCCACAACGTGGGAGTTCGTGAGGAGGTAACCGTCCTCTGTGAACAGCACAGCGGAACCTGCGCCCATCCGGAAGCGGCCGTTACGGCGGCTGCTTGTCATCTCGATTGCTGCGACGTGCGGGGTGACGGTCTCAGCCACCCGCATGACCGTCTCGGAATACGAATCCAGCGGATCGCCGTCGAACGCCGCTGAACCGGGCTCAGGCATCTCGACCATGGCGCACCTCCTGGCTGCTTTGCCATATCCGGCTTCCAGACCTTGTGCTGCGCCGGATCTTATAGAGGACAACCACTGCCCCACTCAGGCTAGTCCCGGCCCCGCTACGCCGTCGGTGAACAGGGCCGGGCGTTCACCGATGTGGCCCGTTAACGCCAGAAGACCCGGACGCGATGTCCGGGTCTTCTGGGTGTCTTGCGACATGTCAAAATGTGGAGATGGGGGGAATTGAAAACCCCATTAGCCATATTTCTTCAACTCTGTTCCATCAAAAACCCCGAGAACTCGAGGAACCTATGCAGTCCTTTTCAGCCCTATTCAGTCCCGTGTTGGCGAGGCCAACAAAACCTGCCCCCAAAAAAGCCCCATCCTCCGGTCGAGGATGGGGCTTTTCGCGCGTTGGGGGTTAGCCGAGTTTTGGCAGCTGGATTCCGAGCACATTGCAGATGGTCTCGACATCATTGAGCGTGAACGGGACCTCATCGCGGAGTCGCTTGCTAACGTAGTTTCGCGAGAGCCCCGTGGCCGTGGCCCGCTTAGCCTTCGTGATGCCTTCCCGCTCCATGACCATGTTCATCTGCGTGGAAAATTCGCGCGCGAGTGGTCCAGGGACCGGCTGTTTACCAGAGGGCATGCTCACGATCGTATCCTCCTGCCACCAGTGGTAGCCGACGGCAGCTAGGTCTCCGAAGACGATTCCACCAGGCGGGTATCTGAGCCGTAGTAAATGCGGTCAGCGTTGCTTGGGTCCGCCGCCAACAGGACCTGGGACGCTATTGACCACAGGACGCCCAGCGCGGCCAGACCCGTAACGATGGGGCGCCAATGCCGGGATTTGACAGCAAGAAGCCATATCAGTGCGAACACGATGTAGAACTGTTCGTCGATGGACAGGCTCCAGATCACGCTGGCGCCGGCCAGCACGTCATACGAGCCGAATGCTTTCATCCAGTTGAAGTAGAAGAAGACCTGCGCGATGAAGTCCCCCCCAGTTGATGTCCTCAAAGATCGCGTAAATCAAGGTGGGGATGACCACGGCAAGGATCAGGGGCGGTGCAATCTTCACCGCACGCCGGAAGTAAAACCCTCCCAACGAGAATCCACCGGTCTTATCCCGCTCCCGCAGCATCAGGTACGTGATGATGAATCCGGAGATGGTGAAGAAGATGGTTACCCCGCTGCCGCCAGGAATGATGAGACCGAGGCCAGCGTGCGCGACCACGACAAGCATGACCGCGAACGCCCGCATGGCGTCGATGTGAGCGAAGGGCTTAGCTTTGTTTAGCGGGGCAGGTGAAGTGGACAAGGTTCCCCCAATTTGAGACCAAAGGTGCTGCCGCCATCCTACTGGCTGAGCATCAAACGCCCTTCGTCGGCAAAGGCGAGGCCCTGGCTGACTGGCTGTTCAGCAGCTAAGCGGCGCGCGTGGCCCAAAGTTCAGTGGCGCACGCTTCTGAGCAGGCCCGGTAACCCTGGATCGGATGAATGTCAGGCAGGATCGCGCTGCACCACTGGCAGCGGCCACCGCTCATTTGACGTTCATCCACTAACGCCGAAAGACGTTCCCCATGCAGCTAAGTGTAAGGGCCCCATCGCGTCCAAGGTCTTAGGAAGTGCACTCAGCTTCGGGTGAGTGCACCGATCTGTCGACCTATCAGCACGTCAAAGGACTTGGCTTGCGCCCGATCTCAGTAGCGCCGAGCCAGCCAACAGCGTGGCAGTCATCCTGAACAGAAACAGGGTTGGTGAATTTGAACTTTTGCCCTCCGCCCTTCTTGGAAAAGGTCCCCGCCGGCGCAGGGATACCTCCCTCCCATCGCTGGCCTATAGACGTTGTCCAAGCGGCGCCTTCCAAGCCTAAGTAGTCTCCCAGGGCAAGAAGTGTTGTGAATTCGGCCCATGTCCCCCCAATCAGGCCCACCCCGTTGTTGGCCACTTCTACGTCCAAGCCAGCTTTGCTGCAGGACTTGCCCACACGAACGAGGATGCCCCGGCACCAAATCTCAGCGCGTTCAATGGAAATTCCGGCGGGCGGCGACAGCTTGATCTCCAGCGCTATGTCCCGTGGCCCTCTTCGAACAGACAACTTGGTGCCTTCGAACACAACGTCCCAAGCGTGCACGGCGTGCCTCAACTGCCCTTTACGTACAACTACTAGTGGCACGTTGTCCTGATCTCGAATCGTGATATCCAGCAGGATTCGGCCCTCGCTAAACGAGAAACCTACGACAGCTTCACCGTCAATTTCGATAGCGCGTGCCGCTACTGAGGACTTGGATTTGGTAAAGGTCGTCGAACCCATGTTGACCGTGAAGGTATTCCCCTCGAAGAAGAGGTCATGCTTCGCCCCGAGGCTACGGCTCCGATTATGGGGATCAGCGTCGGCCCTCCTGACCATCGACACAGGCAATCTGCCAGCAGACTTCTCACGATGGTGCATAGTGCAGAGCAGCGTCATCGCTGCAGGGTCGTGGCCCGTCACTCCGTACCCATCGATGTGCTCATAGTCAAAGACGGGAGAGCCGCACAAGACGCAGCCGAAACCGCATCGTTGGCGAAGATCTCTTTTTATCCCAGCAGGAATCGGTTCACGGGCATCCGCCATTACTTTTCCTGCCTAATGTGCTGCAGCCCCCAGCCTTCCGGCACATGCTGGTCAATGGCCGTCCGGGCGTCCTCGTACGAGCCGGCTTCTACTTCAATGGTCTGCAGTTCTTTGGACCTGATCACGCCAATAAGTTTCACGGCTCCACCCTAGTGCCCGTCCACTTCCGTGGGCGGGCACTTTTGGCCTTTAACTTTCTGGCTGCGCTTCCTCGTCCTCGCCCATGCCCATGCCGCCAGATGGGAGGACAGAGACGCGGGTGAACTTATCGGGAAGGTCCGTGTCGGTGCTGGCTAGGATGATCGTCGTCCGCTCGGCAACATCCGCATCGTCGATATTCGCGTTGTAGAGATCGGTGGCTTCGCTGCTGAGTGGCGCGCCGGCGGCATCGGAAAGGACCTCGCCGTTCGGCATCAGGTATGTGCCATCCGCCTGGTAGGAGGGCTTCCATATGTCAATAGCGTCCGTCACTGTGGAAAACGTGTACTGGCGCCCTTCCTGATTGAACGCCGACACCTGATACATGTTGACCCGCTCCGTGCCCTTGCGGTTGTCCACGTCGGCTACGAGGTAGGACACGGGGGCTCCATTGACCTTGACCCGATACGCCTCAAGGTCGGCGACGGCGGGATCTGTCGCCGGAGTCGGCAGGTTGAAAGTGATGTCGGCGCCTGATTTTGTGCT
>NZ_QAIQ01000020.1 GCF_003061105.1 Arthrobacter sp. HMWF013 | reverse complement strand
GCCATCGCAATGCGGCCCCGCGGCGTCCTGCCCAACAGGCCCTCGCGTACGAGGAACGGTTCGGCCACTGTCTCCACTGTCTCGGTCTCCTCCCCCACCGCAATGGCCAGGGTCGAGAGTCCCACGGGTCCGCCGCCGAACTTGGTGATCAGCGCCTCGAGCACTGCCCGGTCCAGCCGGTCCAGGCCACGCTTGTCCACTTCATACATATCCAGGGCCGCGGAAGCCGTGCGGGCGTCAATCTGTTCGATCCCATGCACCAGGGCCCAGTCACGGACACGCCGGAGGAGCCGGTTGGCGATACGGGGCGTACCGCGCGAACGGCCGGCGATTTCGCTGAAGCCCGCAGAGTTCACCTTGAGGTCCAGCAGCCCGGCGGACCGGCGAAGAACGAGCTCAAGCTCGGCAACGCTGTAGAACTCCAGATGCCCCGTGAACCCGAACCTGTCCCGCAACGGCCCCGGCAGCAGCCCGGCACGGGTGGTGGCACCCACCAAGGTGAAAGGCGGGAGCTCCAGCGGGATGGCGGTGGCGCCGGCCCCCTTGCCCACCACAATGTCCACCCGGAAGTCTTCCATGGCCATGTAGAGCATTTCCTCGGCAGGGCGTGACATCCGGTGGATTTCGTCGAGGAACAGGACCTCGCCCTCCGACAGTGAGGACAGGATGGCGGCGAGGTCGCCGGCATGCTGGATGGCAGGGCCGCTGCTGATCCGCAAGGGGGCGTTCATTTCCGACGCCACAATCATGGCCAGGGTGGTCTTGCCCAGGCCGGGCGGACCGGAGAAGAGCACGTGGTCAGCGCTGCGGCCGCGCATCCGCGATGCCTGAAGGACCAGCGAAAGCTGCTTCCTGACCCGGTGCTGGCCTACAAAATCGTCAAGGTTCTTGGGCCGGAGGGCGGCTTCAATGGCCCGGTCTTCGGGTTCCTCCACCGCCGCAACGACGGACGGCTCAGCCACGGCTGCCTACCCGGTTCCCGGCCCGCGCGCCGTCCTGGCCCAGCCAGCGGAGGGTTGTCCGCAGGATTTCGGCGACGTTGCCGCGGAAGGAAACCTCAGGCTCGTCCGCCAGGGCTTTGTCGATACTGGTGGTTGCATCCTTCTCGGACCAGCCAAGGCTGGTCATGGCCGCCACTACCTGCGGCTTCCAGGCAGCCTCGGCCGGGGTGGCCGGAGTGGCAGCGCCGGCGGTGCCGTGCGGCACCAGCTTGCCGGCAAGTTCCAGCACAATCCTGGCGCCCACCTTGGGTCCTATGCCGGGAACTTTGGTGAACGTCTTGCTGTCACCAGTGTGCGCGGCCACCCTGATGGCCTCCGGCTCGTGGACGGCCAGCACAGCGAGGGCAAGGCGGGGACCTACGCCGCTCACACTGAGCAGGACATCGAAGACTTCACGTTCGTCGTCGGAGGCGAAGCCAAACAGGGTGAGGGAATCCTCGCGGACAATCAGCGACGTGAAGAGTTTGCCCTCCTCGCCGGTGCGGAGTCTACTCAGGGTCTGGGGGGTGGCGTTGACGCTCATGCCGGCGCCGTTGAGGTCGATGACTGCGGTGGAAAGACCTACGTGGGCTACGGTTCCGCGAAGGAAACTGATCAAGGCCGGGCTCCTGTATAAACTGCCGGCACAGCCGACTATCCGAACATATCTACGAATACCCTAGCAAGGGGGCGCGGACTTCACCGCGAGCGGCGCGCTTTGGCCTCGGCGTCAGCCCAGGCCCGCTGGGCAGGCGTCAGCGAAAGGCTGCCGGGACCCGTCGTGGCAACGGACGCCCCACTTCCGGCGCGCCAGGCGTGGGTAATGGCCAGGGCCAGGGCATCCGCAGCATCTGCGGGGCGCGGCGGGGCATCCAGCCTGAGGATCTTGGTGACCAGCTTGGTTACGGCGTCCTTGTTCGAGGTGCCGCTGCCGGTGACTGCGGCCTTAACCTCCGACGGCGTGTGCAGCGCCACCGGGATTCCGCGCCGGGCAGCCGCCGCGATCACCACTCCGGACGCCTGCGCCACGCCCATGACGGTGCTGACATTCAGTTGCGAGAAGACGCGCTCGACGGCGAGGACGTGGGGCTCGTGGCGGTCCAGCCACTCGTCGATGGCCAGGGCGATCACCAGCAGCCGCTGGTCCAGGGAGTCCTCCGGGGAGGTTCCCACTACCCCGAACGCCACCATCGTTGCCCGCCGGTTCCGTTCGACGTCGACCACTCCGATGCCGCAACGGGTAAGTCCCGGGTCAACCCCGAGTACGCGCAGCGTCACCGGCAGTCAACAGCCCTAAACCGCAAAGCGGAAGGTCATTCGGATTCTTCCAGGGCGGCCTGGACTTCATCACTGAGGTCTGCGTTGCTGTAGACGTTCTGGACGTCGTCGAGCTCTTCGAGTGCGTCCACGAGCTTCATGAACTTCCTGGCTGCTTCAAGGTCGAGCGGAACCTGCATCGACGGAACGAATTCGGCTTCGTCAGTGTCGTACTCGATCCCGGCTTCCTTCAGTGCATCGCGGACGGCCTGGAGGTCCGTGGGCTCCGAGTGGATTTCGAAGGTGTCGCCGTTGTCCTTGACTTCTTCGGCACCGGCATCCAGGACGGCCATCAGGACGTCGTCCTCGGTCAGGTCCTTCTTGGGCAGGGACACCACGCCCTTGCGGCTGAACAAATAGCTCACGGAACCGGGATCGGCGATGGTGCCGCCGTTGCGGGAAATGGCGAGGCGGACTTCGGAAGCCGCACGGTTTTTGTTATCCGTCAGGCACTCGATCAGCAGCGCGGAACCCTGCGGGCCACGGCATTCGTACATGATCTCGGTGTAGTCAACCACTTCACCGGTCAGGCCGGCACCGCGCTTGATGGCGCGGTCGATGTTGTCTGCCGGGACGGAGGTCTTCTTGGCCTTGGTCACGGCAAGTTCCAGGCCGGGGTTGCCCTGGAGGTCGGGGCCGCCCATGCGTGCGGCGACTTCGATGTTCTTGATCAGCTTGGCGAACGACTTGGCGCGGCGGCTATCGAGGATGGCCTTTTTGTGCTTGGTCGTTGCCCATTTGGAGTGGCCTGACATGCTTTACGCTTCTCCTCTGATCATGCGGATAAAAAGTTCATGTACGCGTTTCTCCCCAGTCACTTCCGGGTGGAAGGAGGTGGCCAGCAGGTGGCCCGAACGCACTGCAACAATTCTAGCCGTCCCCGGCAGGCTTGCCGCGTGGGACGCGTGGACTGGATCCGCCGGTTCCACCTGGGCCAGGATCTCGACGCCGGGGCCCACCCGCTCCACCCAGGGGCCCCGGATGAACACGGCATGGA
>NZ_QAIQ01000250.1 GCF_003061105.1 Arthrobacter sp. HMWF013 | reverse complement strand
CTGGCGGAATTCAACGAACTGGCACTGGCGGCCGCTCCGGGAGCCGGCGGCCCCGGGAAGGTTCGGGGTACGTTCGCCGTCGAAGTAGGGGACGAGCGTCAGTCCGCCGGCTCCCGGAGCGGCCGCCAGTGCCAGTTCGTTGAATTCCGCCAGGCTGACATCCAGCAGCGCTGCGGTGGCATCGAAGACCCGTGTGGCGTTCAGGGTGCAGGCGAGCGGCAGGAAGTTGCCCGTGGCGTCGGCGAATCCTGCCACCAGCCCGGACTCGTCGGCTGCCGGCGTGGCCGAGACCGCAAAAACGGTGCCGGACGTGCCCAGCGACATCACCACGTCGCCCACCCCCGCGCCGACCCCGAGGGCGGCGGCGGCGTTGTCCCCCGCGCCCGGGCCGATGACCGCCCCTTCCGGGGTTTTCCCCCAAACGTCCAGGGGGCCGACGACGGCGGGAAGCCGGGGGACGTGGCCCAGGGACTTTTCGAGTGCATCAGGAAGGTACTGGCCGGTGGATGCAGCGAAGTAGCCGGTGCCCGATGCGTCGGAGCGGTCGGTGCGGAGGGCCGCCAGGCCTGCCTCACCGCTGCCCGGGCCGAACCCTGCCAGCCGCCAGGACAGCCAGTCGTGAGGAAGGCAAACGGCTGCAACGCGGGCTGCATTGTCCGGTTCGTTCTGGGCAAGCCAGCGCAGCTTGGTGATGGTCAGAGACGCCACCGGGACCGTTCCCGTGGCACCGGCCCAGTAGCGGGCCCCCTCACGAGGATCGCCGCCGCCTGCTTCCCGGACCAGGTCCAGCGCGGCCGGGGCGCTCCGGTTGTCGTTCCAGAGCAGGGCCGGGCGGATCACCTCTCCGTCAGCGTCGAGGCAGACCATGCCGTGCTGCTGCCCGCCCACGGAGACTGCACTGACGTCGCCGAGGCCACCGGCCTGGTCGATCGCTTCCTGGAGGGCGTTCCACCAATGGTCGGGGTGCACTTCGGTGCCTTCGGGATGGCTGGCGCGGCCCTGGCGGAGGAGCTCACCGGTGGCCGCGTCGCGGATCACCACCTTGCAGGACTGGGTGGAGCTGTCGATGCCGGCAACGGTTCCCATGGTCAGCGGGCGTTGAGCAGGTGTTCGATGGCCAGCTGGTTGAGCCGCACAAAGGCGAAGGAGCGCTCGGCGGCGGCATCGGCGTCGAACGCCTCGAATGCCGCGGCGTCCGCCAGGAGGTCTGCGGCGGATTCGCCGGCGGAAAGTGTCGGCTGGCCCAGTTCGAATACTCCGGAGGCCGCCAGTGCTTCCTGCACCTGCGGGTCTGCGCGGAAGGCGAGGGCCCGTTCCTTGAGGAGGAGGTACATGGACATGTTGGACTTCGCGGATTCCCAGACACCGTCATAGCCGTCGGTGCGGGACGGCTTGTAGTCGAAGTGGCGCGGTCCGTCGTACTTGGGCCCGCCGTTGGGGAAGCCGTTTTCGAGCAGGTCCACTGTGAAGAAGGCGCTGGTGAGGTCACCGTGGCCGAACACGAGGTCCTGATCGTATTTGATGCCGCGCTGTCCGTTGAGGTCGATATGGAAGAGCTTGCCCGCCCAGAGCGCCTGCGCGATCCCGTGGGTGAAGTTCAGGCCAGCCATCTGTTCGTGGCCCGTCTCGGGGTTCAGGCCCACAATGTCGCCGTGCTCCAGTTCGGCAATGAACGCCAGGCCGTGGCCGACAGTGGGCAGGAAGATGTCGCCGCGGGGCTCGTTGGGCTTGGGCTCCAGGGCAATGCGGAGATTGTAGCCCTTGTCCTTGATATAGGCGGCGGCGGTGTCCACGCCTTCCTTCATGCGGTCCAGGGCCGCAGACAGGTCCTTGGAACCGTCGTACTCGCTGCCTTCACGGCCGCCCCACATCACGAACGTTTCGGCGCCGAACTCGGCGGCGGAGTCGATGTTGCGGAGTACCTTGCTCAGGGCGAAGCGCCGGACCGAGCGGTCATTGGAGGTGAAGCCGCCGTCCTTGAATACCGGGTGGCTGAAGAGATTGGTGGTCACCATCGGGACCTTGAGGCCCGTCTCGGAGAGTGCTGCCTTGAAGTTTTTCAGGATCAGTTCGCGCTCCGAGGCAGTGGCGTCGAACGGGACCAGATCGTTGTCGTGGAACGTGAGGCCGTACGCGCCGAGTTCGCTGAGCTTGTGGACCGCTTCCACGGGGTCAAGCGGCTTCCGGGTTGCAACGCCGAAAGGATCGGCTCCGGTCCAACCGACGGTCCAGAGGCCGAAGGTGAACTTATCAGCGGGGGAGGGCGTAGGAGTCATGATGCGTCCTTGCATGTGGGGGATCAGGAGAACCGTGAGTTAGTTTATCGCTTGAACTATATGATCAGGAATGAGCTAAGGTCAATAGCCAAGAGGGCGGTTGTGCCGTCCAGGCAGAAGGAGGGGGCATGGCAGGGGCTGCGACGGCTGCAGGTTCCGCCGAGCGGGGGACGCCGGGGAGCATGGGTGATGTCCGCCGGGCCAACCTGGCCCTGGTCCTGGGCCGCATTGCTCAAGCGGACGCCGGCACGCACCTGACCCGGGCCCAGATCGCCGTGGCCACAGGGCTCACCAAGGCCTCCGTATCCAGCCTGGTACTGGACCTGATCGAGGCCGGAATAATCCGGGAAATCGGGCTGAATCCGCAGGGGGAGCGTGGACGCCCCGGCGTGGGCCTGGAACTGAATCCGGCCAACGCCGTGCTGGGCATGGAAATCAATGTCGACTACATTTCCGCGGGACTGACGGACCTCGCGGGCAACCTCCTGTTCCAAGAGTCACGCGAGCAGGATAACCGCGGCGCCGCTCCTGCGGCTGTGGCGGCGGCCTTGGGCCGGCTGGCAGCCGAACTGCGGGATGCGGCCGAAGCCGAAGGGGTCCGCGTTCTCGGCGGCGGACTGGCCGTGCCGGGACTCGTTGATGATAAATCCGGGACGGTGATCGCGGCTCCCAACCTCGGCTGGAACAACGAATCCTTGGACTTGCAGGCCCTGCTTCCCGGTGTGCCATTG
>NZ_QAIQ01000249.1 GCF_003061105.1 Arthrobacter sp. HMWF013 | reverse complement strand
GGGATAGCCGCATCGATCCGCACCGAGATGTTCCGGGTGCGCTCCCTGCTGGGCGATGCGGTGGCGTCGAACCCTTACCGTCTGGTTGCCGGCCTCGCCGGGTGTTCCGATGCCGGGCGCGTGCTGCGGCTGCTTCGCCAGGGCAGGGTGGCCGAGGCTTTGGACGCCTACCGCGCTCCCCTGCTCAGCCGCTCCGGAACCATGGCTGTGCAGCTCCTGCGGGACCGGCTGGACCTGGCGCTGGGCGCGGCCGTGCGGTCAAGCGGTGACGCTGGTCTGATCAGTCGTTGGCTGTCCACGGATATGGGCTCTGGGGATTCCTTGGCAATGGAGGCGCTGGGGCGGTTGGGCCGCGAGCGTAGTGTCACCGGCCGATAATCAGTCTGGCCGGGAATAGGAGGACCCCGACGCGGTCCGCTCGAGCAGCCCGAAGTCCACAAGGTAGCGGCGCAGCAGCACCACGTCGTCCGTGTAGCCCAGCAGCCGCTCATTGACCTGCCTTTCGGTGAGGTCCTCCCCCGGCTGGATGGCTTCACCGACGATCCAGGCGAGGAGCTCGCGCCGGTCCGCCGCACTGGCCGGGTACCTGTCGATCCGGCCCAGGCGCAGGAAACGGTCCACGCCGGTCTTCGGCTGGCGTTTTGGCTGCTGGGACAGGAGATTGTGGAAGATGGTCTCCGAGGCCTGATAGCCTCTGCTTCCCGTCCGCTCCACCAGCCCGGCCTCCAGCAGAATGGCGATGGCCCGGTGGCGGCGCTGCTCCTTCACACCGGCAAGGGCCTCCTCACCGAGCACGATCTGCGCGTACGCGGTCCGCGCATCCCGGTTGGCGAGCGCCGCCATCACCCTGCGCCAGTGCGGTCCGCTGTGAGCGGCCGGTCCGTTCATTTGCCTCCACCTCCACCTGCTGTTCGGAGCCGCCCCCTAACGGGACGGGATGACCGCGGCGACCGCTTCGACCGCTGAGCGGGGGCTCGTCAGGACGGGAGTCGCGAGCCCGGCCAGCAGGGCGGCGGCAGGTTCCATGCTCGCCTGGGCGAGGACGACGACGTCGCAACGGCCTGAGAGCGCGAGGGCCGCCTCCGCGATGCGGGAGCGGTAGCCCTCCGCACCTCCGCTGAGGAACACATCCCATGCGCCGTCCACCACGGTGACCTCAACGGAGATGTTGGCTCCCGCGTCTGCGGCCTCCTCGGCGAGGACGCGCGTGGTCGGCTCGACGGTGCTGGTGAGCGCCGCGAGGACACCGATCCGCGGGCCGAGGGTGACGGCCCGGCGAAGCATCGGCCGGTCGATGCGGATCACGTCGAGACCATCTCCTGACAGCTGTTCCGCCACCTCGCCGAGCGTTGAGCAGGTGCAGAGGATTACTTCGCATCCGGCCTCCCGGAGCTCGGAAAGGTGGCCGGCCACGAGGGCGCGCACGCGCTCCGCTGTTCCGTCCTGCCTGGCAAGCTCCAGAGCTTCGGGATCCACCCGGTGCACCGTGCGGGCGGCGGGTATGAGCTCCCGGGACAGGGCCTCGAACGTCGCCACGTGAACCTGTGAAGTGTGAAGGAAGCCGACGGTGCGGGGACCGCCGGGACGGAGTTCGGTCATGGGCCTGACTTTAACAGAGCAGGGCCACCGTGCCCCTGCCCGGAGGCCCGCCGCCGGAAACCGGATCCATTGTGCGCCGTAAGGGGCGGGCGTTACGATGCTGCCGGGGAGAGGTCCTGGTCCGCCGCAACGAGCGTTAGGGGCCCAGCAATGACCGACTTCTTCACCATGCAGCCCGGCGAGACCGCGGCGCCGTTGCCGCCGGGGCCCGTCCTGTGCACCGGGACCGCGGGCATGCGGCGCATCCACCGCTTCTTCGTGTGGGCCTATGGCGAGGCGCCCGGGCTGGTGCGTTCGGTGGCGCCCGGGGATACCGCCCGCGCAGCGTACGTGGGCGAAGTCCTGGGGAACTTCGACAAGGTCCTCCACACGCACCACGAGGGCGAGGACCTGCTGATGTACCCGCCGCTGGGCGAGCGGGCACCGGCGTGCGCATTGCACATCGGGCAGATGCTTGCGCAGCACAGGCAGGTCACAGAAAAGCTGGAGGGCATCGAGCCGGTCCGCCTCCGTTGGCTGGAGACCGCAGACGCAGAAACCGGCCGGGAACTCGCGGAACGCTACGAGGAGCTGTCTGCCATCCTGAATGTGCACCTGCGCCGCGAGGTCACCGAGGTCATGCCCGCCGTGGACAGGGTGATGACCGAGGAGGAAATGAACGCTGTAGGTCAGCACGGGATCAAGAAGTTCGACAAGAAGTTCATGGTCGCCTACCTCGGGATGGTGCTGGCCACCAATCCGCCGGCAGACCGGAAGGAACTGTTCAAGGAGATCCCCGCGCCGGTCCGCCTCGCCTACAAGCTTGTGGGGCGCCGAATGTACCGGAAGCAGTACTCCACCCTGTTCCCGGGACGCGAGGTTCCTGAGACACTGTAACTTCCGCCTCCCAGCGCGTCGCGATGATGTTCGACTGACGGGCGGCTGGTGCTCGGCGGTTTAGGTTGTTCCAAATAACGAACATTTTCACCAGTCGGCAGAATGAGCGAAATTTTGAACATTCCGCGCTTTTGACGATATGATCAATATATGGAACATGAGGAGCTAACCCCGTTCTACCGGGCCGTCGATGCACCCTCGCTGGGAAGAGCCATCAGCGACGCCCGCAAGGAAGCTGGCCTGACGCAGCAGGACCTGGCCAGCAAGCTCAACGTAACCCGTGGGACCATCGTCCGGCTGGAGCACGGAGAAGCAGTCTCACTGATCGTAGCCATGCAAGCCATCAGAATCCTCGGCCGTGACGTCGCGCTCGTCCCACGGTTTTCGAAGCTTCAGGTCCGCCGGTGAGCCGCAAAGCACTCGATGTCTACCTGCGCGGCATGCGGATTGGCGAACTGAAGGGCAGCGGGCTGCGCCTGTCCTTCCAGTACGACCGGAGAACCCTGGCCGAATATGGTGCCGGGTCCATCGTACTGTCCCTGTCCATGCCCGTGAGCCGGAACCAGTTCGACGGTCCGGAGGTCTACAACTACTTCGACGGGCTCCTGCCGGAGGGCCAGGTGCGGTCCCACATTGCCAAGGAAAATGGCCTGGCCACCCCGGATGCTTTCGGCCTGCTTCGAGTCCTCGGCGCCGACTGCGCCGGCGCCGTCCAAATCCTGCCGCCCGGCGACTCACCGGACGTCCCAGGCGCCGCAAAACCCATGGCCGACGATGAAGTCAGCTCCGTGGTGGAGTCGCTCCCGACCTGGGACCTGCCCGCAGACTTCCTGATAACCGCATCGCTGGGCGGCGTTCAATCCAAGGTGCTGCTGACCCGCGAGGAGAGCGGCTGGGCCTGGCCGGGCCGAGGAGCCGTCTCCACTCACATCATCAAGCCAGAACCCCTCGAATCGACTATTCCTGACCTGCTCACCTCAGAGGACTGGGCGCTGAGGACGGCAGCTGCCGCGGGCCTTCCCGCCGCGACGGCTCACCTTCAGATGTTCGGCTCCCGCCAAGCCATCGTCGTAGACCGTTTCGACCGAGCACCGAACGGCAGTCGACTCCACCAAGAGGATTTCACCCAGGCCCTGGCACTGGCCAGCGAAGCGAAGTACGAGGGCACCGCGGCACCACCATCACGGCTGACCCGATTGGTCAGTGCGGCTGCACCCCACACCCGCGACGACGACGTCTTCCGCCGGGACCTGCTCAAGGCTGTCGCCTTCAACCTGGCCATCGGCAACGGTGACGCCCACTCCAAGAACTACTCCCTCGTCTTGCGTGATGGCGGCGAAGTGCTGCTCGCACCCCTCTACGATGTGGCGCCCACGCTGCTGCTCTACGCGCCGAGCAACAACGCAGGCCATGCCGTCTCCGGGCAGATCCGGCTGGGCTACATCACACTTGAACACCTCGTTCGGGAAGGGACAGCCTGGGGCATGGAGGAGGACGACGCACGGCACACTGCAGTGTCGGCATTGGAAGCCACCGCGGCGGCAGCCTCCGCGACTCATGCCGCTGAGGGGCTGCGCTTCCTCATGGAGCTCGTGCCTGCCCGCGTCAACGACCTGCTGGGCGGCGGCACCGCCCGGCGGGCCCTCCGCCAGGAACCCGCCTAGCCAAGGAACGTGCTCGCCGTCCGCAGGTACGGAGCGCGGCACAGCCCGAAAATTCTTGCCGTGAGTGAGGATTGAGCCATGGGAAAGCGCATCCGAGGCCTAAGAGCCGCGATCTACAAGCAGGCTCCGTCCGTTCGGCCGATCCAGGGGTCAGCCTCTTGAAGCAGATGAAGCTCCGGTATGCCGGGGCGTGTCGGCTGTGCGGCGCCTCTCTTCCGGCCCGGACCGAAGCCATCTATGAGAGCGAGACCAAGACTGTCCGCTGCCTGGAGTGTGCCACCGAGGCTACGGAAATCACGTCCCTCGAATTGGAACCTTCCGTTGAGTCGCTTTCCACTGAGCCCGGAATAGCCGGGTCGTCCGCCCGACGCGAATATGAGCGCCGCAAGGCGAAGGACGAGGAAAAGCTCCGCGACAAGTGGGGCCGCTTCGGTGGCCTCGCAGTCGCCCTATCTGACGAGCGCCAGCCCACCAAGGCCTGGGATCGAGGCGCTGTTGGTGAGGAACGCCTCGGCGCTCGTCTCAATGCTCTGGCCGGCGATGACCTGGCTGTCCTCCACGACCGGCGAATCCCCGGCTCGAAGGCCAACATTGACCATATCGCCATCACTCCCGGTGGAATCTGGGTGATCGACGCCAAGCGCTACAAGGGCAGGCCTGAACTGAAGATCGAGGGTGGCATCCTTCGCCCACGCGTTGAGAAGCTCCTCGTTGGCCGGCGTGACTGCACAAAACTTGTCGATGGGGCGCTCAAACAGGTCGACATCGTGCGCGATCTCGTGGGGGATGTTCCGGTCACAGGGGCGCTGTGCTTCGTCGAAGCAGACTGGCCCCTGATCGGGGGCGCATTCTCGACTCGTGGGGTTCAAGTGCTTTGGCCCAGACGGTTAGTCAAAGCGCTTAGTGAGCAGACAGCCGGCGACGTTGATATGGCGGCGATGCGTGAGTTGATAGCCTCGCGGTTTAAGTCTGCCTGACGTCCGGTCTCGATGTTCTGAGCTGTTCGGAAGGTGTCCAACAAGTTCCTGGTCGGCTACACGTCAAGCCTTTGAGGCGGCGAAACCTACTCCGTAGTTTGAATTTATCGATGCGGGAAGTAGCCGTCTACGAAGATCCCCTTGCGGCTCGACACTGCCCCGACTCGCCCTCACCCCGTGCGTCCGCAGGCAAGAAGTTCAGAGAAATCGCTATTCTTACCGAGAAGCCTTGGGCAGTCAGCCTTGGACGCCCAAGGGGCGGTGAACCGAATGGAGTTTTCTTGTCGAACGAACCGATCTTGCTCTTCTTGCACGGCGTTGGAGACGGCGACCAAGATGACAACTGGAAGGCCCGGCTCACCGCGACCTTGGTCCGCCTTGGCTACCCGGAGCTGAACACAGGGCGGGTGATCACCCCCAAGTACGCGCACGCGCTAAGGGGTTCAGACGACAAAGAACCGTTACCGGGCTTGACGATCAAACAGCCTTCCCGCGAGGTAGCCAAGAAGAACCGGCGAGACTTCGAGCGACGCATCGGAGCCGTCGAGTACAGATTGGGACGTCATGATCGGGGAGAAGGCTGGCTGGGCGGGGAGGCCGTCATAAACCTTGCCGTAGGGCTGCCGCCATTCGGCCAGGCAAGCAACTACATGAACAATCCTCAGATTCGCGCTCAAGTCCTGAACCGCATCCTCAAGACGCTCCCCGAGTCAGGGCGGCTCGTGATTGTGGGCCATAGCCTAGGCTCCGTGATCGCTGCCGACCTCGTGCGTCGATTGCCGGTCGGCCTCGATGTAGCCGGCATGGTGACCATCGGGAGTCCTCTGGCGAACGGCAACTTCAACGTCGACAAACTGCGGGAGACGCTCGAGGAGCCGCCGACCAACCTGGCATGGTGGGTAAATTTCTGGAATGTCCACGACCCTGTGGCGGCCCACCGTGGCGTCTCATCTGTTTTCCCTTGGATGATCGATTTTCGTATCAGGACGAAAATAGGGCCCCGCGTCCACGACGCGGTGGAATACCTCAACAATGAGAGCGTGGCTGCGGCCATCGGCTTCGCTCTGTTCGGGTCCAAATCGAAGGAGCTGGCGGGCATTGACGCCGGGCGCGAAATCGCTTTGGATCCCGCGGAACGACTGGCCATTACGGCGCTGAGGTATGCCTACCTCATGAAGATGAGACTGGAAGGCGACCAGAAGGATCGCTTCGCTGGCGCACTTCGACAAGTGCAAGCGGCCGTCGTCGACGACATCAGGAAACGGAATGTCGCTGAGGGCAGAACGATGCCATCAGCGATAGCACGCCTGGCATTCGACCTCTCCGATCCACACGCAACCGTGCCCGAGCCACTCCCGAGCAGCCATATGGCGAAGGACGACGCCGTTGTCCTTCTAACGGTCCTCGCAGCAGAGAACGTCATTCGGCCGTTCGAGATCTCGATCCCGAAGGACAAATGGCACGAGGCCATGAAAGATCTCACTGCCGAAATGGGACTGGGAAGCCAGTACGGCGCAGATGTGTTCACGGCCGCCAGACGTGCGCAGGAGGCACTGAGCGGCGGCTTCGGAGCCAACTTGATCAAGTGGGGCGCATTGGGTGCCGGCGCGGCGGCAATCGTCGTTGCCACCGGTGGCCTGGCGCTTGCTGCCGGCGCAGGTCTTGCAGGGGCCGCAGTGATCACCAGCGCGCTTGCGGCCTTTGGCCCCGGCGGCATGATCGGGGGCCTGATAACAGCGGGCACACTGGTCACTGCGGGTGGCGGGGGCATCGCATTCAGCCTTGCAAGCCCTGGAACCACCGCGGAAACGCTCGAAGCGGTTGTTGAGCGCCGGCTGGCTGCGGCAATCTTGCGGCAAAGGCAACGCCTCGAGCCGGATCCCTCCCTTTGGCGGGTCCTGGTTGAAACCGAGATCGAGGTGCGTCGTGAATATGAGCGGCTCGACGAATTTTCCGATGAATCGGCACAGTCCCTTAAGGAACTGAAGCGGAAGATCGAAGCCACCGAGCGAGCGCTGCAGTATCTGCGAGACAACGGCCTCGAACCGGCCGTCCCCGGTACCTCCGGCGAGGCGGCCTGAAGCTCAGGGCGGCCGGCCCGCGGAGGAGCGGCCCCTTCTAAGGAACCCCGGCCGCCGCTTCTGCCGCGGCCAAAGCCTGGGAAAACCTGTCCACCGCGAGCTTGTAGTCAACCGGATTCCCGATGGTTTTCTCGTGGTCGGCCGCGCGCATGGCCCTGACCATGGCCGCTGTCGTCGGGAGGGAGGTGTCGGACATCGCGGGGTAATCGAACTGCAGTTGCGGGTCCACCTCGTAGGTGAGCCACCGCCGTTTCAGCAGAGCGTGACGGTCGGCGGTTCTCCCGTGTTCCGTCACATCCGCCAGGGAAAGATGCGCCAGCAACGCGGCGTCCACCCCAGTAGCCAAGGAAACGCTCCTGACGGCCTCACGCTGGCGGCCAAGAGCCTGTTCAGTCCCCAGGGCCAGAGGCGTGACACCCTTCTGAACGAACTCGACGTTGAACTGGTAGGCCCGGATGTCCGCCGGCGTCATGAAGTCCAGTTCTCCCGAAGATTTGCTGGCCAGCTCTCTGGAGCCGTACGGGCTCGCAACGCTGCTCCGGGGAACCGGCCAGAAGTACTTTCCGCCGAAGAACCCGCCTACGACTGCAACCCAGAACAGCCAGTCAGGAGAATCCACTGATACTGCCCCGACAGCTGCACCTACCGTGGACGCTATGTGGCCACGTGTCAGGAGGATCTTGGTGCGGCCGAGCCTGTACACACGGCGGGGACGATCCAGTTGCTTCTCGTGGAATGCCTTGAGCCTGACAGCCCAGTCACTGGTGCTGCTCACCAGTCACGCTCCTCAGTCATGATGACGGCGGTACTGCCGTCGACGCGGACACCGTCGACATGCTGAGGCTCGGCATGGCCGCGCTAACCCGAACACCGGTGTAGGACATGACCGGTCCCGGTCCCCCTCACCAAGAATACTTGCGCTGGACGGCACGAAGTTACTTAGGCACGTCGGCCAGAGGTGCCGCTACTACGCGACCCGGCTGCGAAACTCGACCGGCTCTGCATCTGACACCGACCACTTCCGTCGTGGCATTCGGCCCTTAGTTGCCGCGTGCGGAAAGATGACAGGATGCCTCTGGAAAATCTGCTCACCAGCCTCAGTGCACTTCCCGTATCAGCATCGCGGGACGCGTATCTGCGTTTTCTGGATTCAGCCGGGGACGCCGCGTTGCGTCGACATGGCGGCCCCGAGCACGTCACGGGCTCCTGTTTCGTGTTTTCGCCCGCGTTCGATCATGTCCTCCTCTGTTTCCATCGCAAGGGACAGTTCTGGGTGCAGTTCGGCGGTCACGTGGAGGAGAAGGACGCATCTGTGGCGGAAGCCGCGCAGAGAGAGGCTCGCGAGGAGTCCGGAATTGGCGGCCTTGTCCTGCTTTCTCCCGCCATCATGGATCTTGACCGGCACGATCTGCATGGCGGATTCTCCTGTACCGCGCATTGGGATGTTGGGTTCGCGGCGGCCATCGCCCCGGATGTCGAGATCTCGGTGAGCGACGAAAGTGAGGACGTCCGCTGGTTCCCGATCGACGAATTGCCAGCGCAAGCGCCGGCCGGCTTCGGCACCCGCCTGGAACGCGTCAGGCGCACGGCCATGTCACTGTTAGATATGGATCCTTCGCCGGACCGTGGACATTTTTGCGAGCCAATCAGCCGGTAAGCCGGTCGCATCTGGGTCGACATCGATGCCGAACAAACGCCGAGGCGACCGGAATCCCCCTAACAACCTGTGACCTGAGCCACCTCTCTCAAAGTTAAAGATTCAACCTTACTTACTTTCTGTAAATAACATATGAGAAGCCACTCATGCTTGTCATATTCGAGATTGCATCTCGTCCTAACACCTGAAAACCTTTTCCTTCTGCCATATTTGAGCCATGACAACACCAGAGTTCCCTGGGGCGGACTCACAGCAGACTTCGCCCAACCACCCACCTCTCTCGCAGCCGGATCATGGAGCGTCAACGCAGACCCTTCCGCCCCGGCCGACAAAGGCAAAGAAGCCGATGAACGTGGTCGGGCTCATCGCCCTCATCACCGCTGTGCTCGGATTCATCTTCGCCTGCACGCCCGGAGCCCTCATCGTCGGCTGGGTACTGCTCCCGATCGCATTCATTCTGGCTCTCGTTTCACTGTTCTTGCGGGACAAACCCAAGGGCATGGGCATCGCTGCCTTGATCCTGTCAATCGTCGGAACAATTGTCGGGTTCGTCGTATTCTTTTCCGTCGTTGGGTCGGCGGCCAGCGACGCATTTGGCAGCGGCGATACCAAAGTCGTAGCACCGTCCGGGGAAGCAGCCGCCCCTGCCGGTGGCGCAGCGGAAGCCCCCGCTGCCAAAACCGGGACCCGCGAAAGCCCACATCCGCTCGGCTCGGTCATTGAGTCCAAGGACTGGCGCGTCGTGGTCAACTCGGTCACCCTCGCCGCCACAGACGCTGTTGTCGCTGCCAACCAATTCAATGACCCGCCTGCCGCCGGTTCGGAGTACATCCTCGTGAACTACTCCGTCACCTACATCGGTGATGACGCTAACGGGCAGACGCCCTCGTTCGTGTCAGTCGAATACGTGACAGCAGACGGCACGACAGTGAACAGCTACGACAAGTCCGTCGTAGAGCCGGATCCCATCAGCTCGAACGCGCTCTACAAGGACGGCTCGGCAACAGGCAATGTGGCCTTTCACGTGCCGTCGGCCACCGCTGGTCAAGGCGTTCTTGCCATCAGGCCCGGCATGTTCGGTGACAAGGTATTCGTCGCAGTTAAGTAGATCTCAGAGAAAGTCCGCGAAGCCCCGGTTCAAGATGAACCGGGGCTTCGCCGCGCTTCGAGCGTTGTGTCGGACGACGACGCCGCCCCGGGTCAGGTGCAGAAGTTCCGGGGTGCCAGGAGGTCGAGGCTGCGGTGGTCACCGCCGGCAGTAGCCCCGCGGTAACGAGCCAAGCGCCCCTCGTAGGATGGGCATATGACGGCACCTCAAACTTATGTCAGCTTTCCCGGAACAGCCCGTGAAGCGCTCGGCTTCTACGCGGACGTTTTTGGCGGGGAACTATCCCTGTACACGTACGCGGAATTCAGCCGCAGCGACGGGCCGCCCGACGCCATCGCCCACGGAGTACTCAGCGGCCCGGTCGCTTTGGCCGGATCGGATGCGGCGGCCGGCGAGAAGAGCGTCCGGCTCGAGGGGATCATGCTCTCGCTGCTCGGGACAGCCGAACCGGAAGTTCTCCACGAGTGGTTCGACAAGCTTGCGGTCAACGGTAAAGTTATCGACCCCCTGGCCCCGAAGCCCTGGGGTGCCTCTGATGGCCAGGTCGTTGATCGTCACGGACTGCACTGGCTGATCGGGTACGAGCCCGCGTCCTGAGCAAGGCGCAATTGCCGGCGCACTCAGGGCCTTCAAACCGAAATTGGCGCTAACCCAATCGAGGGTCGGGAAGCTAAAATAGACCATGTTGGTCTTCCCAGCCATCGGACTCCTTCTTTGGATCGGCTTTCTTTTTTCCGTTCTGGTCCTCTGTGGCATCGTCTGGGTCTTTTGCCAGTTGGTGTCCGGGATCCTGTACGTCATAGCGCCGCCAAAAAAGAAAACAGTTTCCAGCCTCAGGCGGGTCCCACCCCGCGTCCAACTCCGCGGCCCCGACCGGGCTCCCACGCGGCCAGCGCCCAGGACAGCACCCCCCGTGAGCAACGTCGCAACACGGCCGCCACAAACTCTGTCCCCGTCAGACATCTGGCCCAAGTGGACCCCGGCCCACCGGCGCTACGTGGACGAGGAGCTGGCCCTCTGGCAGGAGCAGTTCGACGCCCTGAGCTCCCGCAGATAGGGTTCACGCAACAGTTCTTGTCGCGCAGTTAACTGTCCATTCACACGGCACTCACAACACGTCCAACCGGCCTCCGTACGGTCGGATGCATGGACAACATTTCACGCAGATCCCTCCTGACCGCCGGCCTCGGGGCCGGGCTCGTCGCCGCCTGGCCGGGTGCCGCCGTCGCGGTTTCCACCGCGGACGACGCCGGCCTCCGCACCGATCCGTTCCTGCTGGGCATCGCCTCCGGCGAGCCGTGGCCGGACGGCTTCGTGATCTGGACCCGGCTGGCGCTAAACCCGGTGGCCGAAGACGGCCTCGGCGGGATGCCCAACCGCAACGTCGCGGTGGCGTGGGAAGTCGCCGAAGACGCAGGCATGCGCACGGTGGTAGCCCGCGGCGTCGAGCAGGCCCGGATCGAAACCGCCCACTCCGTGCACGTGGAGCTGAAGGGGCTGCGCCCGGGGCGCGAATACTTCTACCGGTTCCGCGCCGGCCGGCACATCAGCCCGGTGGGGCGCACCCTGACCAGCCCGGCGCTGCACGAGACGCCGGCGGCACTGGCCATGGCGTTCGCCAGCTGCGCGCAGTACGAGCACGGCTACTTCACCGCCTACTCGCGGCTGGCACAGGACCACCCGGACCTGGTGCTGCACCTGGGTGACTACCTGTACGAGTACAAGAAGGACAGCTACGTGATCGGGGGCGGCAACCCGCGCGACCACGAGGGCCCGGAGACCACCAGCCTGGCCGGCTACCGGCAGCGGCACGCACAGTACAAGTCCGACGCCGACCTGCAGGCTGCGCACGCGATCGCACCCTGGCTGGTGGTCTGGGATGACCACGAGGTGGACAACAACTGGGCGGACGAGATCCCGGAGAACAGGGATGCCGCTCAGCTGAACGACACCACCGAGCGGTTCCGGCAGCGACGCACCGCCGCGTTCCAGGCGTACTACGAGAACATGCCGCTGCGGGCCTCGTCCGTCCCTGCCGGGTACGACATGAAGATCTACCGCACCATCCAGTGGGGCCAGCTGGCCAACTTCCACATGATGGACACCCGGCAGTACCGCGACGACCAGCTCGCCGGCGACGGCTGGAAGAAGAACGTCACCGAACGCCTCGCCGAGGACCGCACCATCACCGGCGCCGAACAGGAGAAATGGCTGCTGGACGGCTTCAAAAACTCCACCCAGCGCTGGGACATCCTGGGCCAGCAGGTCTTCTTCGCCGAAAAGGACAGGAACGCCGCCCCGGAGATAGACGACGTCTCCATGGACGGGTGGGACGGCTACGCCTCCTCCCGCCGCCGCATCACCCAGGGCTGGGTGGACGCCAACGTCCGCAACGCCGTCGTCCTCACCGGCGACGTCCACCGCAACTGGGCCAACGACGTCAAGGTGGACTACAGGGACCCCGCATCCCCCGTGGTCGGCTCCGAACTGGTCTGCACCTCCATCACCTCCACCGGCAACGGCTCAGGCTCCACCGTGGACCCGGTCATGCCCTGGAACCCGCACCTGAAGTTCTACAACGACAACCGTGGCTACGTGAACACCACCATCACCCGCGAGGCGATGACAGCCGACTTCCGGGTCCTGGACTACGTCACGACGCCGGGATCCCCCGTCAGCACAAAGGCCTCCTTCGCGATCCAGGACGGAGTGCCTGGGCTGGTGGCACGCGGCTGACCTGCAGTAAGACCGTTACGACGTCGGCGGGGTGGCCAGCAATCTTGCTGAGCGCCCCGCCGTAGTTGTTCCGTCTGCCGTGGCTGAATGTGCAGGTAGGGTGTGTCGCATGACTCAGGAAGAGGTCCGCGGCAGAATCGAGGCCTTCGTGGCCGATTTCCACACCAGATGGCAGCGATCCGGCACGTCGCCGGGGATGTTCGCCTTCGACCCCGGCGTGTTCGAAGCGTGGGCCAACGAGTTGGCGGCCTTGGTGGCCACCCATGGCACGCCGGGGATGCGCACCGGCCAGGAAGGTGCAATGAGTTCCACTCCCGCGCACCAACCGGACGCCGAACAAATCACCGGCATCGAGGTTGACGGGGACACTGCGACGGTCCGGTCGGTCATGCACGCCGCAGGGAACAACACCTCCTACTACAAGTACCGGTTGCTGCGCGGCGGTGACGGCTGGCGGATCACCCACCTCTCGGCCTTCCTCGACCCGCCCGGCAAAGCGCTGATCGATCCGGCGGCCGCCAAGGCACTCCTGCTCAGTGCAACACCTGAAGCCGCGCTCCCCGACCTGCCGCCCCATCTGGAGCTCGACTTTCCGGGGTTGTTTACAGCCGGCCGTGTGGTGGCACCGTTCGGCAACCCGGCGCAGCTCGACGTCGTCCACCTTGGTGAGCTCACCTGCGCCTCCGGTGTGCTTACGGTCCTGGACCTTGGTTCCGTCGACGCACATTTCGCTCCTCTGGCGCGGCGGATAACGCCGGGGACGTACGCCGTCGATGTCGCCACCGTGGCGGAGATGACCGTCGCAGTAAGGCTGCGGCTCTCGGAGGCGCCAGCGGTCAGCTGGAACCCCGCCGGGTTCACCGACGGCACGGAAGGTGTAGGGGTCGACGCCGGGAACGTCGCCATCCTCGACGCCGGGTCGCTGGTGGGATGCCAGGCCCAGCACATCGAGGAGCTGTTTCAAGAGCACGCGGAATTGCTCATGGGAGCACCGGGCACAATGTTCGGCCTCGCCGGAGAGGTGGTGGATGCGGCCGTGGTCTCTAGCGGGTACGGCGACGGTGCTTACCCGTGCTACTGGGGTGTGGCCGCCGACGGAAGCCTCACCTCGCTCGTTGTCGATTTCCGGGTCCTTGCCGAGGACATCCTCAGCACCAGCCGGGTGCAGTTCCAACCCGGCGCCGTCGGCACCCCGGAACTCGCCGGCCTCGACCTGCAGATCACCACGGAAGGCGGCTCGTTCGTCATCAGCAGCAGAGGCGAGCGCATCACAGGCCTCCGGGTGCTGGCGCCGGACGGCGAACTCCTGATGGACGGAGACCGGCTAGGCACCTTCGTCACGGGAGGCAGGTCCAGCAAGACGTGGAACCCGGAGGCGCCTCCCCCGCCCGGCGCGGTACTCGAGCTCACCCAGTACCTCGGGTACCGGCACATCTAAGCATCAGTCGAAGGATCCGGTGATGCCGTGGATCGGGCACCTGAAGATCTATAACGACAGCCGCGGCCAGGTGAACACCGCCCTCACCCGCGATGCGATGAAAGCGGACTTCCGCGTCCTGGACCACGACGACGCCGGGATCCCCCTACAGCACTAAGGCCTCCTTTTTGATTCGCGACGGAGTTCAGGGGCTCCTCGCAAGGTAGGACCTGTCGACGCTCCGTGTGTTCAGCCCCAATTCGCCACCGGCCTGGCGGATTCCTGGCGCCGCTCCTCGGCCCTGAGCATCAGGCCGGATCACCACAGTCCCCGGCACCTGCACGATATTTCCGACGTCCTGGAGCTCCGACGGGAGCACCGGCTGCAGCAGGTGATGCCGGCGCTGCAGGACCTGCTGGCCGACGATTCCAGTTCCGGCCGACATCTTCTGGTGCTCACCAACGCCACGGGTGAGATCCTGTGGCGGGTGGGCAGCCGGGAGGCGCTGCGCCGGGCGGACCGGCGGGAGTTCTCCGAGGGGGCGGACTGGTCTGAGGCCGGGATCGGCACCAATGCCATCAGCGAGGCGCTGGTTAGCGGCGGGCCGGTGCAGCTGTTCTCCGCCGAACACCTGGTCCGCACCCACCACGACTGGGCCTGCACGGCGGCGCCCATCACTAACCCGGTCACCGGCGCGCTGCTCGGCGTGCTGGACGTTTCAGGACCGCTGGAC
>NZ_QAIQ01000248.1 GCF_003061105.1 Arthrobacter sp. HMWF013 | reverse complement strand
GAAGAAGGCGGGAAGCGCGCCGCTGGGCGCTTCCACTGGTTCCGCGGCAAGGGGAAGGGTGGTGGCGACGGGCCGGCCACCTGAGGCAAGGTAATCGGGGCTGTAGGTGAAGGCAACACTGCCGCGGCCGGAGCGGTTCAGCTGGCCGGCCAGGACGCCCGCCTTGTAGACGTCGGCGCTGTCGATAAATTTCAGGCGCCGCAGGGCCTCAGTCATCGGTTGCCGTCAAGTGGAGCCCCACAGCGTTGGCTGCGGCGGCGACAGTCACCAGTGAAGGATTACCGGTTCCGGTTTCGATAGCGTGAATGGTCCGGGAGGATGTACCGATCAGATCGGCCAGAATTCCCTGTGTGATCCCTGCTTCCTTGCGGGCGCGTCGAATGCTGACACCGATGGCCTTAACGTCTTCCACGCTGGTGCCTTTCTGAAATATCTTGCCGATAGGACTCATTCCACCAGCAACTCTGCCTTACGCCTCACTAATCTGCAAGATATTTCTGAAATCTCAACGGATGGTAGTTACACGTCTCGACTCGGCCAAAATCGGCACTTTGTTTCCGATTTAGGGTGTCCGTGATCCCTCCTGCAAGGCCCCGCCTTAAAGCCGCGTGCCGCCGTCGGAATTCCCGACGGCGGCACGCAACTCAGTGAGTCAAAGGCGCTTAGTGCGCTCCCGCCACAGCCGGCGCGTCAGTCTCCGAGGCCTCGGCCGCGACGCCGGCAAGCCGCAGCCAGGTGTCCACCACGGTGTCCGGGTTCAGGGAGACGGAGTCGATGCCCTGCTCCACCAGCCACTCGGCGAGGTCCGGGTGGTCACTGGGGCCCTGGCCGCAGATGCCCACGTACTTGCCGCGCGCGCGGCAGGCCGTGATGGCCATGCTGAGGAGCTTCTTGACCGCGGGATCGCGCTCGTCGAACCCTGCGGACACGATCGCGGAGTCCCGGTCGAGGCCGAGGGCCAGCTGCGTCATGTCGTTGGAGCCGATGGAGAAGCCGTCGAAGTAGTCCAGGAACTCGTCAGCGAGCAGCGCGTTGGACGGCAGCTCGCACATCATGACCACTTCCAGGCCGTTCTCGCCGCGGCGCAGGCCGTTCTCGGCCAGCAGGTCGATCACGCCGCGGGCTTCGTCCAGGGTCCGCACGAACGGGATCATGAGCTTGACGTTGGTCAGGCCCATCTCGTTGCGGACGAAGGACAGGGCCTCGCACTCGAGGTCGAAGCAGTCGCGGAAGGACGGCTCCAGGTAGCGTGAGGCGCCGCGGAAGCCGAGCATCGGGTTCTCTTCGTGCGGCTCGTACGCCGGTCCGCCCAGGAGGTTGGCGTACTCGTTGGACTTGAAGTCGGACATGCGCACAATCACCGGGTGCGGCGCGAAGGCCGCGGCGATGGTGGACACCCCTTCGGCCAGGCGCTTGATGTAGTAGTCGCGCGGGCTGGCGTAGGCGGCGATCCGCTCCCGGATCTGCTCCTGGACGTCCGCCGGCTCGGTGTCCAGGTTCAGCAGCGCCTTGGGGTGGATGCCGATCTGGCGGTTGATGATGAACTCGAGCCGGGCCAGCCCCACACCGTGGTTGGGCAGCTGGGCGAACGTGAACGCCTGCTCCGGGGTGCCCACGTTCATCATCACCTTGACCGGCGCATCGGGCATTTTGGTGATCCCGGTTTCCTCCACCGTGAAGTCCAGCAGGCCCGCGTAGATGGTGCCGGTCTCGCCGTCGGCGCAGGAGACCGTGACCTCCAGCCCGTCGGACAGTGAGTCCGTGGCGGAACCCGTTCCGACGACGGCGGGGATCCCCAGTTCGCGGGCGATGATCGCCGCATGGCAGGTCCGTCCGCCGCGGTTGGTGACGATCGCGGAGGCGCGCTTCATGATCGGTTCCCAGTCCGGGTCCGTCATGTCGGCCACCAGGACGTCGCCGGTCTGGAACGCGGCCATCTGGTCGATGGCGGTGAGGATGCGGACGCTGCCGGCGCCGATGCGCTGGCCGATCGCGCGGCCCTCGGCCAGCACCGGGCCGGTCTCGTTGAGGCGGAAGCGGGTCTGGCTGCCGGGGGCGCGGCGGGACTGCACAGTCTCCGGGCGTGCCTGCAGGATGTACAGGCCGCCGTCGATCCCGTCCTTGCCCCACTCGATGTCCATGGGACGGCCGTAGTGGTTCTCGATGGCCACGGCGTGCCGGGCGAGCTGCTCCACGTCCTCGTCGCTGAGGCTGAAGCGGTTCCGCAGGGACGCCTCCACCGGGACGAAATCGATGGTGCGGCCGATCTCCTGGTTGGTGGTGTACGTCATCTGCAGGGCTTTCTCGCCCAGTCCCCGCTTGAGGATGGCGGGACGGCCGGCCTGCAGCGCCGGCTTGTAGACGTAGAACTCATCCGGGTTCACGGCACCCTGGACCACGGCCTCACCGAGGCCGTAGGAGGAGGTGACGAACACGGCGTCCTGGAAGCCCGATTCCGTGTCCATGGTGAACATGACACCGGAGGCCCCGACGTCGGAGCGCACCATCCGCTGGATGCCGGCGGAGAGTGCCACGTCGGCGTGCTCGAACTTGTGGTGCACGCGGTAGGCGATGGCGCGGTCGTTGTAGAGCGACGCGAAGACATCCTTGATGGCGGTGAGGATGTTCTCGATCCCGCGGACGTTCAGGAAGGTTTCCTGCTGCCCGGCGAAGGATGCGTCGGGGAGGTCTTCCGCCGTCGCGCTGGACCGAACAGCCCAGGAGAGGTCATCGGTGCCGCCGTGCTTCTCCACCAGTTCCTTGTAGGCGTTCCGGAGCTGCTCTTCGAAGTCCGGCAGGAAAGGCGTCTCGCGGATCAGGGTCCGGATCTCCTGCCCGGCGGCAGCCAGTGCCGTCACGTCATCGGTGTCCAGGCCCACCAGCCTGTCGACGATCCGCTGGTCCAGGCCGGAATCGGCCAGGAAGCGGCGGTAGGCATCCGCGGTGGTGGCGAACCCGTCCGGCACCTGGACGCCGGCAGAGGTGAGGTTCTGGACCATCTCGCCGAGGGAGGCGTTCTTGCCGCCCACCCGGTCCAGGTCCTTGAGTCCGAGTTCCGAGAACCACAGGATGTCTGTTGCCATAGTTACTGCTCCTTCGCAGAGGGTGTTGTGCAAGGGCCCTGCTCACGGCGGTGACCGGGTGAGGGCACAAATCCCCTCCACAGTGACAGGCAAAAGAGAGGCGCGCCACATGAGATGCACCACACTCAGTTTGTGAAAATTTTCCCTAATGCTTGAGGTTCATCCGCTGCAGGATGGTGGCGGCCATCTCCTCCACCGACACGCTGGCCGAGTTCAGGTACGGAATCCCGTGTAGCTCGTAGAGCCGCTCCGCGCTGCGCAGCTCGAAACCGCACTGCCGGAGCGAGGCATAGGGTGAGCCGCGGCGCCGCTCGGTGCGCACCTGGCTCAGCCGCAGCGGGTTGGTGGTCAGGCCGAAACATTTCGACACGAACGGCTTGAGTGACTTGGGCAGGCCCTCCCGCTCGAAGTCCTCCTCCACCAGCGGGAAGTTCGCAGCGAAGATCCCATGCTGCAGGGCCAGGTACATGGTGGTGGGCGTCTTACCGCAGCGGGACGGTGCCACCAGGATGACCTGGGCCTTCTCCAGCGCACGCAGGCTCTGGCCGTCGTCGTGCTCCATGGCATACTCGACGGCGGCCATGCGGGACTGGTAGCGCTCAGCGTTGCCCAGGCCGTGCGCCCGCCCGGGTTCCCCGCTCGCGTGGCTGCCCAGCGCCTGCTCCAGCTGGTCCACGTACGTCCCGATCAGGTCAACGATGATCCCCTGGCAGGCCGAGAGCGTCTGGCGGATTTCGCTGCTGACCGCCGTGGAAAAGACGAGCGGCGCCGGGCCGGTTTCCGCAGCGGCGTCGATGATGCCGACGACGGACCGGGCCTGGGCCACGGTGGTGATGAACGGAATGGTGATGCGGTCGAAATTGTTCCCGGGGAACTGGGTCAGCAACGTGTTGCCCAGCGTTTCCGCGGTGATGCCGGTGCTGTCCGAGAGGAAATAGACGGGCCGTAGAGCGTCAGTGGTCATTCCATGACTTTAGCGGGCACCCAGCCAGCGGGCCGCCGTCGCACCTTAACGACGGCTGGCCCGTTGACCACGTACCCAACGGCTACTGTCCCGGCGCCCGGTAGGACGGCGTCTTCTTCGCGGCTTCGTCGAGGTCTTCGACCGTCAGGAGTGGCTTCAGTCGAACGTTGACATTCCCCGTCGAGTTGATCAGCAGCGACAATGCTGCAGCACTTGCATCGTCCGGCGCCTCGAAAACGCCCAGGACGTCGTAGTAACCAAAAGCGTAGTAGAAGCTCTCCAGCGTTCCTCCGACGGATGTGAGGGCTTCCGTCAGGGCATCCCGCCGCTTGGTGCCGCCCTCCTGCATGAGCCCCTGGATTCCTTTGCCCACGTAAGTCGCTTCAAACAGATACTTCGGCATTGTTCTTCCCTCCTGTATTCGATTCCATCCGGTGCTCATCGCGCCGGGTGCCAGGATGACGTAGACACACAGAATCCTCCTCACCTGGCTCCATCGCGGTTCAGGAGCGGCCCAGATCCGGCCCCTCATTCCATGGAAACGGGGTATCCGAACCCCGTTAACGCAGAAACTATTCCGTTGGCTACGGGCAGTCAATACGCGCGGAAACGCACCGCCGTCGGAAGGTTCGACGGCGGTGCGCCGGCTGGGTGCCTCAGCCGAACGGGGAGGCTACTTATCGCAACCGATCCCGTCGCCGTCCCGGTCCAGATGCTTCCCGTAGCCGGGAGTACCTGCGTAAACCGGTGCCGCTCCTGCTTGGCGCGCCGCAGTGCAGTTCGGGAAGGGAACGGCTGCCGGTGCGGGCACGACCGGAGCCGGTGCCGGCACAACGGGAGCGGGCGCCACGGGAGCGGGCACTGCCTTTGCGGCCTGCTGAGCCGCCTGCGCGGCGGCCTGATCTGCTGCAGCCTTGTCGGCCGCGGCCTTATCCGCAGCGGCCTTCGCGGCCGCGGCTGCCTCGGCTGCCGCCTTGTCTGCAGCTGCTTTCTCTGCCGCAGCCTTTTCCGCCGCGATCTTGTCGAGGCTCTTGACCCCGAGGTGAACGGTGGAACCCTTCGCCGCGGACGCACCTCCGGTGGGGTCCTGGGACGTCACCTGCCAGTTCTTCTCCACAAGGATCGACTTGCCGTCCTCGGTGTCCACGGCCTCGACCTTGAATCCGAGGTCTTCCAGTTGATCCGTGGCTTTGTCCAGGGTCAGATTCAACACACCCGGAACCGTGACACTTGCAACAACCTCGGCCACTGCGGTCACAGCTTCGGCCGGCTGCGCCGCCGGCTTCCCGCCGCCGCATCCGGTCAGCATGAGGCCGGCCAGCACAACTAATGTCAGAGTTTTCTTCATTTTTCCCCCTTGGAAATTGTTTGAAACAGTGGAGTGATGGAACAGGTCTAGCTCTCGCAGGCCACGCCGTCGGAGTCGCGGTCCAGAGCAGCGCGGTAGCCGGCCTGGCCCGCGTAAATCGGTGCGGCCCCAGCGGCTTTGGCAGCGGAGCAGTTGGCGTAGTAAGCGGCCGCCGGCGCCGCAGATGCCGGCGCGGGCACTACCGGGGCAGGTGCCACAGGTGCCGGAGCCGGCACAACCACAGCTGGTGCAGGAGCCGGCGCAACAGCGGCAGGCGCAACAGGCGCCGGAGCGGGCTGGGGGGCCACCGGCGCCGGCGGGGCGACCACCGGCGGCTTCTCATTCGTCGGTGCCAGCTGCCCCGAGCAGTCCGCCAGGATCCTGGCCATCGCGTCATGTTCCGCCTGGGTCACCCACAGGCTGTAAGTGGCCTTCACCGAAATCTGACGCGCAACATACTCACACCGGAAGCCCTTGTTCGGCGGCAGCCAGGTGGCCGCATCGCCGTCGCCCTTTTTCATGTTGGTGGGGCCGTCCGTGGCCTGCAGGTTCAGCGGATCATTGGCGAACGCCGTCCGCTGTTCCGTGGTCAGCTGCTGTGCACCCTTCTGCCAGGCGTCGCTGAGGGCCACCACATGGTCGATCTGCACCGCGGTGCTGGTGGCGGAACCGCGGAGGAAGTTGATGGTGGTACCGGTGTAGGGGTCAGCCAGTATCCCTGACTGCACCTTGCACGGGACGCTGTTCGTGAAGGTGAGGCCCGTCAGGTCACGCTTCAGGGTGTCGTTGCGGGTATCGCAGCCGTTGCGGTCCACGTCCAGCCAGGCCTGCCCGAACAACGCGCGGTCGTAGCCCGACTTTGGCGCCCGGCCCTTGATGGGAAGGCTGGCCAAGAGATCAAGCGCCGTGGTGGCGAAGGCGGGCTGCGCTTTCGGTGCCGTGGCACTGACCCCCTGTGCCAGTGCGTTCGCGGATTCCGGATCCAGCGGAGCGCCGGTTTCCCGGGCGGTCGGAGCGGACGACGGCGCCGGCGCGGCCGTGGCGG
>NZ_QAIQ01000247.1 GCF_003061105.1 Arthrobacter sp. HMWF013 | reverse complement strand
ACTCCGAACCAGCCGGGGACGATCTGCCGGGACTGGGTCCAGCCGAATACCCACGGGATGGCGCGCAGGCCGCCAAGACCCGCGCCGGAGTCCGGGCGTTTGGACGGGCGGGAGCCAATGTTCAGCGAGCCCAGCTGCTCCACCGGCGTCGAGGCCAGGAAGTACGCGGGCAGATCCGGATGGTCAATGAGCTTCCGGTACCGTTCGAAGGCGCCGTCGGAGATGATCTCCATGACGTGCCCGTACCGTTCGCGCTGGTCGTCCGACGTCCGCGGGTCCCGGTGCAGAGCCGAACCCTGGAGCACGGCAGCGAGTGACAGCTCGAGGTTTTCCCTGGCCAGTTCGGGAAGCGAGTACTTGTCCGAGATGACCTCGCCCTGTTCGGTGAACTTGATTTCACCTTCGAGGACGCCGTTGGGCTGGGCCATGATGGCGTCGTAGGTGGGCCCGCCGCCGCGGCCCACGGAACCGCCGCGGCCGTGGAACAACCTGACGCGGACGCCGTGTTTGGCCGCAACGTCGCGCAGGTTCCGCTGGGTTTTGTGGATCTCCCACTGGCTGGTGATGACACCCGATTCCTTGTTGGAATCCGAGTAGCCCAGCATGATTTCCTGGACGTCGCCACGCAGTCTGACAAGGTCGCGGTACGCCGGAACGGACAGCAGCTGGTCCACGATCTCGGCAGAGGCCCGGAGCTCCTCCACGGTCTCCAGCAGCGGTGCGAACCCGATCTTGGCATACGGGGCTGCGCCGAACAGGTTGACGAGGCCGGCCTCGCGGGCCAGGACCGCAGCGGCCAGGACGTCGTCCGCGCCGCGGGTCATGGAGATGATGTACGTCTCGATGACATCCGGACCGTACGTGCGCAGGGCGCGGCGGATCTCGCGGAAGACGTCGTACGTTCCGTCAGCGACGCCGTCGAGCTTAATCGGGTGGCCGGACAGCGGCCGGCGCGAGGCAAGCTCGGACCCCAGCACGTCGAAGCGCTCGTGGCGGCTCAGTTCGGCGTACCGGAGGCCCGGTCCGCCGAGCCGGTCCATCAGCTGGCCGACGGCGTCATGGTGGTGGTCGGCGTGTTCGCGGATGTCCAGGGTGGCCAGGTGCAGGCCGAAGGACGCCACCGCACGCCGGACCCGGGCAAGGGCGCCGTCGGCAGCAAGGGACGCTGAATGGTTGCGGAGTGAGAGTTCCAGCAGTTCGAGATCGGCCAGCAGCTCATCGGTGGCGCTGTAGTCGCGGCCGTGCTCATGGGTGGAATCGGCGGCAATGCGCTTGCCGGTGTTGATCAGCTTGGCCTTGATGCAGGTGAGCTTGAGCCGGTAGGGCTCCTGGGCGTTGAGCTCGAGGACGCGGCGGTCCAGGCCCGGGAGTTTCTTCAGGTCGACGTCGATGGAGTCCAGCAGGTTCTGGTCAGCTCCGGCCAGCGCGGTGGAGTTGGACAGGATGGAAATCAGGCCGTCCATCATGCCGATGCTGATGCGGATGGCGTGCTGGCTCTGGATCTGGAGGATCTCCCTGGTGACCGCAGCGGTGACGTTGGGGTTGCCGTCGCGGTCGCCGCCGATCCATGACCCGAACCGGATGGGGGCGTTCTGGGAGGCCAGGCTCACGCCATGTTCATCGAGCAGCTCGGATAGTTCCGTCAGCATCTCAGGCATGGCGTCAGTGAGGATCCCGCCCAGGTAGTAGATGGCGTTGCGGGCCTCGTCCACGGGCGTGGGACGCACCTGGCGGAGTTCGTCGGTCTGCCACATCTGGTCGATGACCTCGGCAAGCTGCCGGTCCTGGCGCCGGCGGGCGGTGGTGCCTTCCTTGGTGGGCTGGGCCAGAACGTCCGAAAGCTTCCGGATCTTGTCCAGCACAGAACGCCGGGAGGCCTCGGTGGGATGGGCGGTGAAAATGGGCCGGACATCCAGCCCGTTAACCACTTCCTGGAGAACACCGGGCCCGGCCTGGGCGGCGATCTCGGAGACGGCCTTGGCAAGCCAGCCGTCCTTCTCCTGCCGGGTCCGCAGCCCACGGACGCGGTGGACCTGCTCGGCGGCATTCGCCAGGTGGAAGTAGAACGCGAACGCCCGCACTAGGTCGGTGGCCTGCTCGATGGGCAGGGAGCCGAGCAGTTCGCGGACCTGTTCGACGACGTCGTGCGCGCTCCACGGGCCGGTGGCGTCGGCGCCGCCACGGGCGGCCTCCTTGGATTCCTTGGTCAGCAGGCGCACCTGCTCCACGAGGTCCAGAAGCTCCGGACCGTGCTGGCGCACCAGGGATTCGCCCAGCAGCGTGGAAACGCGGCGGACATCGGCCCTGAGTTCGGAGGCGAGATCGGTAGCGGAATTCATTGCAGTGTTAGCCATGGAAACTGTCTTTCGAGGGTTCGGACTTGGCTCGTACACTGCGCTGGATACTGTGAGCCACGTTACTGGCTTTCGATGCTACCCGCACCTCGCCCCCGGGCGGAATCCGTCTCAGATGGTGACGCCGATCCTTAACGTGCCACCTTGAAATTGAAGTCGCCGGTCCCCAGCGCGCCCCAGATCCGCACCCAGAGGGGCAAGATCATCTCGGCGCCGCGGGCAGTGGTGATGTCACCGAGATCCAGCACATCTGTGTGGCCGAGGGCCTTCAGGATCCCGGTCACCGCCGCCTTGGCACCGGCATCATTGCCCGAGACGAAAACCGTGTGGTCCCCGCCGGCAACATGCAGGGGGTCAACCATCACGCTGTTCGTCATGGTGTTCAGTGTCTTGACCACCCTGGCTTCCGGGAAGGCCCGCTGGATCTGCTCGCCCAGGCTGTCGTCATTCACCGGATTCAAGGATGGCGGGAAGCCCTGGGAGAAATCGAGCGGGTTGGCGATGTCCATCAGGATTTTTCCGGCTAGGTTTTCGGCCCCGGCAGCACTGAGGGCTTCGAGGGATGCAGCTCCATTGGTGGCATTGACCACCAGGTCACTGGCTGCCGCTGCACCAACAAGGGTGGCGACGCCGATCTCCTGGTGGGACGCATGCCATTCGGAAAAAGCCGGCCCGCCGGTCGCGCCAGGCTCGGTGCGCGCCAGGGTGGCTTGGGGATCCCGTGTTCCGATCACCACGTCGTGGCCGAGCTCCGATAATGCAGCTGCGATGGCCGGTCCGACACTTCCGGTTCCGAGTACGGCAATCTTCATGGTGATCCTCATTCCAAAGTGAAAGGGGTAGACAGGTTCGTCTACTGGTGGATGAATTGAAAGCTATCAGACAGATCTGTCTACGGCAAGATGTACCATTGAGCCATGAAGTCGTCCGCCACGCCGGCACCAGCGGCGCCCCGCACGCCTGCCGGGCAGGCCAGGGAAAAAATCCTCGCCACTGCCTTCCGGCTGTTCTACGCGCAGGGGCTGCGTGCCGCCGGCATCGATACGATCATCGCCGAGTCCGGGGTGGCCAAGGCCACGTTCTACAAGTACTTTCCGGCCAAGGATGACCTGATCCTTGCCTATCTGGAGAAGGTCGACGGCGTGTGGACCGGCCAGCTCCACGCCGCGGCGGAGGCCGCCGGTCCCGCTCCTGCCGACCAGCTCGTCGGGCTGTTCGATGCCCTGGCCAGCGCCTGCCGCCGCGACGGCTACCGGGGCTGCGCCTTTATCAACGCCGCGGCCGAGTCCCCCAGCGGAACCCGCGTCCACGAAAGGACCGTGGCGCACAAGAGGAAGATCACAGCGTGGATCCGGGACCTGGCCGCCCAGGCGGGTGCCCCTGAGCCGGACCACCTGGCGCGCAGCCTGACCC
>NZ_QAIQ01000246.1 GCF_003061105.1 Arthrobacter sp. HMWF013 | reverse complement strand
CCCTTCATCTGCGGGACCACCGAGAAAGTGCCGTCACGCTGGATGTTGGCGTGGACGCGGTCATTGATGAAACGGGCATCGCGTTCGTCGATGTACTGGTCCGCGAGCATCATTTTCAGCAGCGAGGCCAGCCCCATCTTGGACTTTGCATCTTCGGTACTCCCCGGGGCCAGGGCCTGGAACACCGAGGAGACGGATCGTAGGCCGCGTTTACGGATCTCCGCCACCAGCGCGGCCTTGTCCAGCGGTATCCCGGGCACGTAGTAACTGGCGGCCGGGTCTTCCTCCACGGCGCCGTCCGCGGCCCACTCCACCACCTGCTTCACCAGGAGCTTGCAGGAACCGCAGCCCTTGCCGGCGCGGGTGGCATCCATCGCGCCGGCCACCGTGTTGCAGCCACCCTTGACCGCGCCGACCAGCGCCTTCTTACTGACCCCGTTGCAGTTGCAGACCTGGGCGTCGTCGTCCAGCTCAGCCACGCCGACGTCCTCCCCCGGTGTTCCCAGATCGAACATCAGCCCGATCCGTTCCTCCGGCAGGGGCATGCCGCGGTCGTAGGCCTGGGTCAGGAAGGCCACCTTGCGGCTGTCGCCGAGCAGGGTGGCGCCCACCATTTTGTTGTCCCGGACCACGATGGACTTGAAGATGCCCCGGCTGGGCTCGGAGAAGACGATGTGTTCGTCGGTATCGCGCTCCGGACCGTGCAGGCCCATGGATGCCACTTCGACGCCCGCCACCTTCAGTTTGGTGGCGGTGCGGGAACCCAGATAGGCCGACGTCGTATCGGCGCCGGTCACGTGGTTGGCCAGCACCACGGCCTGTTCCCAGAGCGGCGCCACCAGGCCATATACCTGCCCGCGGTGCTGGACGCATTCACCCACGGCATAGATGTGGTCCTCGTCCTGGACACGCAGCTGGTCGTCCACCACGATGGCACGTTCCACCGGCAGGCCGCTGAGCACGGCGAGGTCCACATTGGGCCGGATGCCGGCGGCCACCACCACCATGTCGCACTCGATGTCGGGCCGGTCCCGGAGGCTCACCCCGGTGACCCTGTCGGTGCCCAGGACACCTGTGGTCCGGCTGCCCGTGTGCACCCCGATGCCCAGGGCCTCCACGCTGCGGCGGAGCACCGCACCGCCGTCGGGCCCCATCTGGGCGCTCATCAGGTGACCGGCGGAGTGGACAACCTCCACCTCGATGCCGTGGCTCCGCAGGCCATAGGCTGCCTCGAGGCCCAGGAGCCCGCCGCCGATCACCACGGCCCGCCGGTGGTGCTCCTGCTGGGCGTGGGCCACCATTTTGCGGGTGTCGTCGATGGTCCGGAAGCCGAAGATGCCGTGCTTCACGGAGCCGCCCGGCGTGTAAAGGCCGTCCATGGGCGGCATGTGGGAGCTGCTGCCGGTGGCGATGATGAGGACGTCGTACGGTGTGACCCTGCCGTCGTTGGAGAACACGTGCCTGGTGGCCTTGTCGATCCTCTCGGCCCGGACTCCGGCGTGCAGGTCGATGCCGTTCTCCTGGTACCAGGACAGGGCGTTGAGGAAAATATCGGCGTCGCTTTCCTCCCCGGAGAGGACGTGGCTGAGCATGATGCGGTTGTAGTTTCCGTAGGGCTCGTCGCCGAACATGGTGATGCTGAACTGGTCCGCGCCGCCGCGGGCCAGGATTTCCTCGACTGCCCGGGCGCCGGCCATGCCGTTGCCGATCACCACCAGGCGGCGCCGGCCGTCCCGGACCGGCTTGCGTCCCTGCATGCGCGCCTGCGGCCGTTCGGCAAGGCTGGTCATCAGTGCTCCACCATGCCGAGGTCGATGACCAGATGACCCGAGGCCGCTTCAGGCGCCACCAGGTACAGCTCGATCACCGTGCCGCCCTCGATGTCCTCCACCACCCGGAGCGGGACGTGGACATCGCCCTTGGCCCCTATCGGGAAGTAGCGCATGGGGACGCCGTTGCGCATCAGCACCACGGTGACGAGTTCGCTGCCGGAGTTGCCGCCCCGGAAGTAGAGCGTCTGGTTGATGACGCCGTCGGGGACGTAGTGGGAGAGCTCGCTGTGGATGGGGACTGGTTTTTCCATGCCCACGCCCTGGAACGGGTAGATGCCCTGCAGGAAAAGGTTCTTGGTGATCACGTCAGGATCCTTTCGGCCGGCGGAATGAATGGCACAGGCCCCATTTTCCGCCGCCGATGTTTCCGCCTGCCGGTCCGCCGGTAACGATCCTTTTACGCAAACCTCACCGCTTCGGGAGCCGGGGTGGCTCCGCTGCCGCCGGCAGACTTTCTGCCGCCGACTGACTTCCTGCCGCCGGCTGCCCCCTCAGGCGGGGGCGAGCGCTCCGTTGTCCATCGAGTACCTGATCCAGCGGCCTGCATCGTCCGTCCGCGACTTTTCGCTCTTCCGCGCACAGCGGGCAAACCATTCCCGCAGGGCGCGATCGTGGCTGACCATGACCAGCGTCCCAGCGAAGCCCTCCAGCACCTCCTCCAGCTGCTCCACCAGGACGGGAGCCAGGTGGTTGGTCGGCTCGTCCACGATGAGGGTGGAGTACCCGCCCAGCAGCAGCCGCGCCAGTGCCAGGCGGCGCTGCTGGCCTGCGGACAGGCTGCCCACCGGAACATGGAATTCGCTGGTGCGGAACAGGCCCAGGCGCAGGAGTGCTTCGGCATGCTCATCGATGTTGCCGCCGAGACCTGCCGCGAACGCCGGGAGCAGGCGGAGGCCGGGCCGCTGGGGCAGCTCGAGTTCCTGCTGGAGGTAACCGACCCGCGCAGGCCGCTCCACCATCCCCTCCGGGGGTTCCAGGGTCCCCGCCAGCACGGAGAGAAGCGTGGATTTTCCGGCGCCGTTGGGGCCGGTGATCAGGATTTTCTCACCGGCGCCGGCCTGGAAATTGGTGGCTCCCAGCCTGCCCGGAACCTGGACGCCGCGGGCCTTCAGGACCACCGACGTCGGCGGGAGACCTTCGGTGCCGGCGTCCGGCGTCGTGCGTCCTTCCGCTGTCCCGTCGACCGCCAGCTCCGCCATCAGCCGCAACGGAACAGGGGGACGGTCCACCGGGCTTGCTTCCAGCCGCCTCAAACGCTCCTGTGCGTTGCGGACCTTGCTGCTCGCCGCTTTCTGCCACGTGCCGGCCTTGAAATCAAAGCCCACCTTGTCGTTGTCGCGCTTGCGGCCGTAGCCCATGGTCCCGGCCACAGTCTCCGCCTGGCGTTTTTCGGCCGCCATCTCATCGATCCAGGAATGGTACTGCTGGACCCAGCGCTCGCGTTCGGCTGCTTTCTCGCGGAGGTAGCCGTCGTAACCGTTGCCGTAACGGGTCACGGCTCGGCGCTCGGCGTCGACCTCGATGATGGTGGTGGCGACTTTCCTGAGCAAGACGCGGTCGTGTGACACCACCACCACAGTGCCGCGGTGGGCCGCCAGCCGGTCCTCAAGCCAAGCGGTGCCGCGGGCGTCGAGATGGTTGGTGGGTTCGTCCAGGAGCAGGATGTCCGCCGGATCAGCCAGCACGCAGGCCAGCGCGACGCGCTCCTGTTCCCCGCCGGACAACGATCCGAGGGTCCGTTTCCGGTCCAGCCCGCCGAGGCCCAGCCGGTCCAGCGCCGCCTCCACCCGGGATTCCGCGGCATAGCCCTCCCGCAGCTGGTACTCGGTCTGCAGCCTGCCGTACAGTTCCAGCTCTTCGTCCTCGGCATCGGCCAGCCCCGCTTCCAAGCGGTCCAGCTCGGCCTCAAGTGCCCTCAATGAGGAAAGGGAAGCGTCGATGGCGGCGCCCACGGTGAACGACTCCGGCAGGCCATGGGTCTGGGCGAGGTAGCCCACCCGGCCGTGGCTGCCCGTGGTGCCCTCATCCGGAGGCTCGAGGCCGGCCAGGATCCTCAGCAGCGTGGATTTGCCGGCACCTTTTTCGCCCACGATGGCCACGTGCTCACCTGGGTTGATCACCAGATCGACGGCATTCAGGAGCTCACGGTCCCCGTAGCCGTGGGAAACGCCGGAAAGGTGGAGATGTTCAGTCACAGGAAGTCCTCGCAAGTTCCGCAGTGTGGCCGCCGGGGCTGAACCGGACGGTTCATCCAGCGCTCGACGGCGGCCCTGGTTTTTCGGGGAACAGTCCGGCGTGGCCGGGCTGCTGGTTAGGACTTCATCGCACCAGCGTGCCCCGCCCGACGCCGCGGCGTCAAGCTGCACGGCCGGTGACGGCGGCGCCCGGCCCAAGACCGGCGTCGTCCGCCACTTCGACGGTTCCCTGCACCCACGATGGCGACGAACGTCGAGTGTGCAGGGAACCATCGAAATGGGCGCCGCGACCACTACACGGCGAGGACGGCCGCTTTCCGACGCCGGGCCTTGGCCAGCCGGGTGCCGATCAGGCCTTGCCGCGGGCTGAAGAGGTAGACCGCAGCAAACACCACGCCCTGGGTGAGCACCACCATGGCGCCTGAGGCAGTGTCAAGGTAGTAGCTGAGGTAGATCCCGGCGATCGAGCATACGGCCGACACCACCGGGGCGATCACCAGCATCCGGTTGAAGCGGTCGGTCAGCAGGTAGGCGGTGGCTCCGGGGATGATCAGCATGGCCACTACCAGCACCACCCCGACGGTCTGCAGGGCCACCACGGAGGTCAGCGCCAGCAGGCCCAGGAGCAGCGCGCCGAGCCGCTTCGGTGAGAGCCCGATCGCGTGGGCGTGGGTGGGATCAAAAGCGTAGAGCGTGAGGTCGCGGCGCTTGAGAATAAGGATGGCGAATGCCACGACGCCGAGCACCAGTACCTGGATCAGGTCCGGGATGCTGACGCCCAGGAGGTTGCCGAAGATGATGTGGTTCAGGTCGGTCTGGCTGGGCGTGACGGAGATGAGCACCAGGCCCAGGGCAAAGAGGGTGCTGAACACGATGCCGATGGCGGCGTCCTCCTTGACCCTGCTGGTGTTGCGGACCACGCCGATCAGGGTCACCGCGATCAGCGCGAATACCAGCGCGCCCAGGGCGAACGGCGCGCCCACAATGTAGGCCAGTACCACGCCTGGCAGCACAGCGTGGGAAACAGCATCCCCCATCAGCGACCAGCCGATCAGCACCAGCCAGCAGCTCAGCACTGCACAGACGACGGCGGCGAGCGCCGTGGTGACGATGGCGCGGACCATGAAGTCGTAGCTCAGCGGTTCGAGCAGGATGTCCAGAAGGTCCATGACTCAGCCCCTGTTCTTTGCGGGGGCGGCATCGGCGCTTGCTGCCGGATCTTTGTGGCCGTGGCCTCCCGGGGCGCCGTGTTGCGGGAGCGGGCGGTTGAGCACGTCCAGGCCGAACGCCATGGCCAGGTTTTCCGGCTGCAGCACCAGTTCCGGGGCACCATGCATGAGCACGCGGCGCATCAGCAGGACCGCTTCGTCGCACAGTTCCGGGAGCGCGTGGAGATCGTGTGTGGAGATCAGGATGGTGCAGCCATCGGAGGCCAGCTCCTGCAGCAGCCGGGTGATGGTGGCCTCGGAGCGCTTGTCCACGCCGGCGAACGGTTCGTCCAGCAGCATCATGGTGGCGCCCTGGGCGATGCCGCGGGCCACAAAGGCCCGCTTCTTCTGCCCGCCGGACAGCTGGCCGATCTGGCGGCCCGCATACTCGCCCAGTTCCACCCGGTCCAGCGCTTCGTCGACGGCGGCCTTGTCGGCTTTGGACGGGCGCCGGGTGAACCCCTGGTGCCCGTAGCGGCCCATCATCACCACGTCGCCTACGGACAGCGGGAACTGCCAGTCAACATCCTCGCTCTGCGGCACATAGCCGATCCCGCCCTCCTTGCGCGCCTTCGACGGTGACTGGCCGCCGATCAGGACGCGGCCGGCGTCGGGCTTGATCATTCCCATGATCACTTTGAAGAGTGTCGATTTTCCGGACCCGTTCATGCCGATCAGGCCGCAGATCCGGGCGGCGCCAAGGGTGAGCGAGGCGGAATCGAGCGCCAGGACCTCGCCGTAGTGGACGGTGACGTTTTCAACCAGGATGGCCGGGGTGCTCATGGCTTTGCCCCTGCTGTCGCGCTGCCCGTGCTGCCGGCCAGGGCCTTGGTGATGAGATCGGCGTCGTGCCTGATCAGGTCAAGGTAGGTGGGCACGGGGCCGTCCGCTTCGGAGAGTGAGTCCACGTAGAGGGTGCCGCCGAACCTGGTCCCCGTGGCACCCACCACCTGCTGCATGGGGGCATCGGACACCGTGGATTCGCAGAAGACAGCGGGGACCTGGTTGGCCTTGACGTACTCGATGGCGCGGGTGATCTGCTGCGGGGTGGCCTGCTGTTCAGCGTTCACTGCCCAGATATAGACCTCGCGGAGGCCGGCGTCGCGCGCCAGGTAGGAGAAGGCGCCCTCACACGTCACCAGGGCACGCTGGTTCTCCGGGACTCCGGCAAGGCTGGCTTTCATCTCGTCCTGCACAGCCTGCAGCTGGGCTTTGTAGGCATCGCCGTTGGCCCTGAAGGCCTCGGCGTTCTCCGGATCCAGTTCAGCGAAAGCCTTCACCATGTTGTCCACATAGATCTGCACGTTCACCGGCGACATCCACGCGTGCGGGTTGGGCTTGCCCTGGTAGGAGTCCTCGCTGATGGACATCACCTCCACGCCGTCGCTCACCACCGCGTGCGGCACGTCCAGGCCCTCCACGAACTGGGCGAACCAGGCTTCAAGGTTGAGTCCGTTGTCCAGGATGAGGTCGGCTTTGGAGGCTTTGCGGATATCGCCTGGGGTGGGTTCGTAGCCATGGATTTCGGCGCCCGCCTTGGTGATGGACTCCACGGTGAGCTTGTCCCCGGCGACGTTGCGGGCGACATCGGCCAGAACCGTGAAGGTGGTCAGCACCACCGGTTTGCCGTTGTCGCCGTTACCGGACGCATCACCGCCACAGGCAGCAAGAGTCAGGGACAGAACGACGACGGCGGCAGCGCCGGCAGCGCGGAGGCCCACCGTTCCCCGCGCGAACGTTCGGGCGGCTACTTTGGCGCACCGAAACATAAATTTAGGCATACCGAATATTCTACGGGACCCCGAACTTGGCCCGCAATGTGACGCCGCCCTCACCGCACCCGCACGGCACGGCTCCCGGCTAGGCTGAATGCATGGCCACCACACACCGGAAACCACCGGCTCCGCAGCCTGGGCTGTACAGGTTTTCCCCCCTTGATTTCACCACCGTTGGCCTCTACGTTGCCGTTGCCGGCTTCTTCGCCCTGGCCGGGGAACTGCTGGTTCCTTTGCTGCTGCAGGTGGCCCCCAGTCCGGCAGTGGCGTCCTACGGTGTGAACCTGATCTTCTACGGCTCCATCGGGATCCTGGCCCTGTTCGCCGCACGCCAGGTAGCCGCCCGCGACCTCCGCGTCCTCGCCACCCGCCCGTGGTTCACGGTGCTGATGGTGCCCGCGGCCGTGGTGGCCATGATGATCCTCACCGCCCTGGTGGTGTCGGCCTCCGGCGAGGTGCAGACCTCGGAGAACCAGGCCGGACTGCAGGCGCTGATGCAGCAGGTCCCGGCGTGGCTGATGGTTCCGGTGCTGGTGGTGATCGGCCCGTTTGTGGAGGAGTACATCTTCCGCCACCTCCTGATCGGCAAGCTCAGCCGGCGGCTCAATATCTGGCTGTGCTGCGTCCTGTCAGTGGTGCTGTTCGCCGCCATCCACATCGCCGGCCAGGAGGCCATCACGCTCCAGGCCCTGCTTCCCTACCTCGCGATGGGCACCACCCTGGTTTTTGTCTACGTCTGGACCGGCAAGAACCTGATGTTCTCCTACTTCGTCCACGCGGCCAAGAACCTGCTGGCAGTGGTCTTCATCTACGCCATCCCGCCCGAAGTGTTCGAACAGCTCCAGCAGGTCCAGCCCTAGCCGCCCTGCCCCAACCCACCACACCCCAAACCAACACGCCCCACCAACGCGCCCCAACCAACGCGCCCCAAAACCAACGCGGGGTCACTTATGGCCCAATATCGCTCCGTTATCGGGCCAAAAGTGACCCCGCGTTGCAGTAATGGCGCCCCGCGTTGCAGTAATGGCGCCCCGCGTTGCAGTAGACGTTGCGGCAGGAGGGGGCCGTACACCCTACCGCCGTGCCCGCCGCCGTCGTACGTTGGAACGATGGGACTGATCACGCAAACAGTTGTTGACTGCCATAATCCGCACGAACTTGCCGACTGGTGGGCCGAAACCCTGGACTGGGCAGTGGAGCCGCAGGACGAGGCCTTCATCCGGTCCATGATCGAGCAGGGGTTCGCCACCGACGACGAAACCCTGGTCCACAACGGAAAGCTGGTGTGGAGGACAGGTTCGGCCATCCGGCCTCCCGAGGAACTGGACGCAGCCCGGCCCACCCGGCGGATGCTCTTCCAGACCACTCCGGACGAAAAGACCGTGAAGAACCGCGTCCACTGGGATGTGCGGATCGAGGACCGGGACAAGGATGAGGTCCGCCGCGAACTCGAGGCCCGCGGCGCCACCTTCCTCTGGACCGCCAACCAGGGCCCGCACGAGTGGCACACCATGGCAGACCCCGAGGGCAACGAGTTCTGCATCAGCTGAGCCGATTACTAGACTTGTCCGGTGAGCAACCAAATTCCCGCCAAGGTGTCCGACGTCTTCGACCCCACCCGCTGGCGCACCGTGTCCGGCTTCGATGACTTCCAGGACATGACCTATCACCGCCAGGTGGAACGCTCCGCGGACGGCACCACCAAGGACCTTCCCACCGTCCGGATCGCCTTCAACCGGCCCGAGGTCCGCAACGCCTTCCGCCCCGGCACTGTTGACGAGCTCTACCGCGCCATGGACCACGCCCGGATGTCCCCGGACGTGGCCACCGTCCTGCTCACCGGCAACGGCCCCTCCTCCAAGGACGGCGGGCACAGCTTCTGCTCCGGTGGGGACCAGCGGATCCGCGGCCGCGATGGCTACCGGTACGCGGAGGGCGAAACGAAGGAAACCATCGATCCCGCCCGTGCCGGCCGCCTCCACATCCTCGAGGTCCAGCGGCTCATGCGCACCATGCCCAAGGTGGTCATCGCCGTCGTGAACGGCTGGGCAGCCGGCGGCGGGCACTCCCTGCACGTCGTGGCCGATCTCACCATCGCCTCCCGCCAGCACGGCAAGTTCAAGCAGACTGACGCCACGGTGGGTAGTTTCGACGCCGGCTACGGCTCCGCGCTGCTGGCCCGCCAGATCGGTCAGAAAGCCGCCCGCGAAATCTTCTTCCTGGCCCGGGAGTACACCGCGGAAGACATGGTGCGGATGGGCGCGGTCAACGAAGCCGTGGACCACGAGCGCCTGGAGGACGTCGCCTTGGAATACGCCGCGGACATCGCCCGGCAGTCACCGCAGGCCATCCGCATGCTGAAATTCGCCTTCAACCTCGCCGATGACGGCCTGGCCGGCCAGCAGGTCTTCGCCGGCGAAGCCACCCGCCTGGCCTACATGACGGACGAGGCCGTGGAAGGCAAGGAAGCCTTCCTGGAGAAGCGGGACCCGGACTGGTCGCGTTTTCCGCACTACTTCTAAGTCCCGGAGCACTTCCGGGCACGGCTCACTTCCCCGCGTAATTCCAAGGCAGGACGGCACATGAATAACGGACCCCGCACCAGCGGCCCCCTCAACATCGACCCCGCGCTCACGGCCCTGGCCGCCGCCCTGCACGGCGAGGGACCCGCCGTCGAACTTTCCATTGGCCCCGACGGCCAGCTGGTGGTGGGGCACACTGAGACGCCGGGCTGCGATGACGCGGTGGCGGTGGTCCGCACATCAGGCTCGACCGGCGCACCGAAGGCCACCATCCTCACCGTGGAGGCGCTGGCAGCATCCTCGATGGCCACAGCATTCGCGCTGAAGGGCGAGGGCCAGTGGCTCCTTGCCCTGCCCGTGCAGTATGTGGCCGGGATTCAGGTCCTGGTGCGTTCACTGTTCGCCGGAACCCGCCCGTGGGTCATGGACCTCTCCGGCGGCTTCACCCCCGAGGCGTTTACGGCCGCGGCGCTGGAACTGACCGACAAAATCCGGTTCACGTCGCTGGTGCCAACGCAGCTGCAGCGGCTCCTGGAATCGCCGTCGACGGACACGTTGGCCGTGCTGCGCCGGTTCAACGGCATTCTGCTGGGCGGCGCACCCGCCCCGGCCCGGCTGCTGGAGGCCGCGCGCGAAGCCGGCATCCGTGTCATCACCACCTACGGTTCCGCGGAAACCTGCGGCGGCTGCGTCTACGAC
>NZ_QAIQ01000245.1:6005-7393 GCF_003061105.1 Arthrobacter sp. HMWF013 | reverse complement strand
GCCGAGGAAGAGGAGTCGCCTGCAGCGGAGGCGGAGGCGGAGGCGGAGGCAGAGCCTGCCCCCGCAGCTGGGCCGGAGGATGAAACCGGGCTCCACGACCCCGCCGATGAGGCTGACTAGGCGCTTGCCTACGGGCAGGGCTGATCACCACGGAGGCCGGACCTGATGTCCACCTTCAAATCCCTGCACATCCTCAACTACCGGATCTGGTTCTTCGGCGCGCTGGTCTCCAACATCGGAACCTGGATGCAGCGGACCGCCCAGGACTGGCTGGTGTTCGACCACCTTACGGACCACGACGCCGGCGCCATGGGCATCACCATGGCGCTCCAGCTCGGCCCCCAGCTCTTCCTGGCGCCCGTCGCCGGACTGGTGGCGGACCGCTACAGCCGCCGGCAGCTGCTGGTGATCACACAGTCGACGATGGCTCTGCTCAGCACAGGGCTGGGCGTCCTGGTGGTACTGGGCGCAGGCCGGTTATGGCACGTCTACGGCTTCGCCCTGCTGCTGGGCATGGTCTCCGCGCTCGATGCTCCGGTGCGGCAGACGTTTGTTTCGGAGCTCGTCCGTGATGACTACCTGCCGAACGCCGTGGCACTTAACAGCGCTTCGTTCAACGTTGCCCGCATGATCGGGCCTGCAGTGGCCGGAATGCTGACCGTGGCGGTCGGCCCGGGTTGGGTGTTCCTGATCAATACCGGCACGTTCCTGGCGATGCTCCTGAGCCTGTGGAAGATCCCGTCGGCGTCCCTGCGCCAGCTTCCCCGCGCCGCCGCGGGCAAGGGGCGGATCCGCGAGGGCCTGCGCTACGTCCGCTACCGGCCGGACCTCGTGGTGGTGCTGGTGGCCGTGTTCATCGTCGGAACGCTCGGGCTGAACTTCGTCCTGTTCATCGCGGCCATGGTTGGCACGGAATTCGGGCTGGACGCTGATGAGTTCGGGCTGATGAACTCCATCATGGCCATCGGCTCGGTGGCCGGCGCCCTGCTCTCCGCGGGCCGCGGAAGACCTCGTCTGCGGACGATCTTCGGCGCGTCAGCTGCCTTTGGTGTGACCTCCGGGCTTGCCGCCCTGGCCCCCAACTACTTCTGGTTCGGCGCCGCCCTGGTACCCGTGGGCTTGTTCGCGATCACCATGATGACCAGTGCCAACGGCTATGTCCAGACCACCACTGATCCGGTCATGCGCGGCCGGGTGATGGCCCTCTATATGTCCATCTTCATGGGCGGCACCCCTATCGGGGCGCCGCTGGTGGGCTGGGTGGCCAACGTGGCAGGGGCCAGATGGGCGCTTGCGGTTGCCGCCGCGTCAGGGATCATCGCCGCGCTGATCGGACTCGTGTGGATCATCCGGGCCCGGCAACTGAGGATCGCGTTCGACCGGCGGGC
>NZ_QAIQ01000245.1:0-5994 GCF_003061105.1 Arthrobacter sp. HMWF013 | reverse complement strand
TCCGGGTGGTATCCCACCTGGGCGACGTCGCCCAGCCGGGGGACACAGCAAACGGCGCCGGCCGGGAGCAAAACCCGGACGACGCCGTCGGACGTTGAAGCGCCCGCTACTTGCGGAGTTCGCCCACGACGAAGTCGATGCTGGCCAGCAGCGCGGAGACGTCATCGGGTTCGATGGCCACAAACGTGGCGATCCGGAGCTGGTTGCGGCCCAGCTTGCGGTAGGGCTCGGTGTCCACGACGCCGTTGGCCCGCAGCACCTTGGCGATCGCGGCGGCATCGATGGAGTCGTCAAAGTCGATGGTGGCGATGACGTTGGAGCGTTCCTCGGCCTTGGCCACAAAAGGCGTGGCGAAGTCCGACGCCTCGGCCCAGCTGTAGATCCTGCCGGCGGAGTCCGCAGTGCGTGCGGAGGCGAAGTCCAGGCCTCCGTTGGCGTTGAGCCACTGCACCTGTGCGTCGAGGGTCACCAAGGTAGAGAGCGAGGGCGTGTTGTAGGTCTGGTTCAGCCTGGAGTTGTCGATCGCCGTCTGCAGGTCCAGGAAGTCCGGGATCCAGCGGTCCGTCGCCTTGATCCGGGCCGCGCGTTCCAGGGCGGCGGGGGAGAACAGCCCCAGCCACAGGCCGCCGTCGGAAGCAAAGTTCTTCTGCGGCGCGAAGTAGTACACATCGGACTCGGCAACATCAACGTCCAGGCCGCCTGCCGCTGAGGTGGCGTCAACCAGGACCAGCGAACCGGAATCGGCGCCTTCAACACGCTTGACCGGAGCCGCCACACCCGTGGAGGTCTCGTTTTGCGGCCAGGCGTAGACGTCCACGCCGGCTTCCGCCTTGGCCACCGGGCGGGTGCCGGGGTCCGAGGTGATGATGGACGAGGCATCAAGGAACGGGGCCTTGTTGGTGGCCGAGGCGAACTTGGAGCCGAACTCGCCGAAGGACAGATGCTGGGCTTTCTTCTCGACCAGGCCGAAGCTGGCGATATCCCAGAACGCCGTGGAGCCGCCGACACCCAGCACCACTTCATAACCCTCGGGAGCCCGGAAGAACTGGCTGAGGCCCTCGCGGACGGACCCGACGAGGTTTTTCACCGGCGCCTGGCGGTGCGAGGTACCCAGGATGGTCCTGGACGCCGCGGACAGCGCTTCGATCTGTTCGGGCCTGACCTTGGAGGGGCCTGCGCCGAACCGTCCGTCCTTTGGCAGGAGGTCGGCAGGAATAGTGATGCTGGTTTCGCTCACAGGGGCTCCAAATTTCGGCGTTTGACATGACTCATGTCCGAAGGACGGTGGGGTGGCCGGCAGTGACTGCACCAAGGGCCTCTTTTATTCTGCCTGAACCGGCTATTTGGCACCGAACCGGCACCGTCATAGTCCAGTCAATGAGACAGAATGGCCCGGCTGCTGCATCGCCCGGAATTATCCGGACAAATTCAAAATAGGCTAAGCTTTTCACCGGACCTCGCCGCTGCGCCGGACGCGATACGGTGGGACAACGCAAGGTACTGCGCTCGAGGAGCTGAGCTGGATGACGGATCTGATTGATACCACGGAGATGTATCTTCGGACCATTTTGGAGCTTGAGGAAGAGAACATTGTTGCTCTTCGCGCCCGCATCGCCGAACGGCTGCGGCACTCGGGGCCCACGGTGTCCCAGACCATCGGCCGCATGGAACGTGACGGGCTGGTTGTTGTCTCGGGGGACCGCCACCTGGAACTGACCGGGACCGGGCGCAAGCGGGCCACCGAAGTCATGCGCAAGCACCGTCTCGCGGAGCGGCTCCTGGCCGACGTCATCGGCCTCGACTGGGCTTACGTCCATGACGAAGCGTGCCGGTGGGAGCACGTGATGAGCGAGCGGGTTGAACGGCGCATCTATGAACTGCTGAACCATCCCACAGAGTCCCCCTACGGCAACCCGATCCCCGGGCTGGCCGCACTGGGCGGAGCACCGGCGTCCCTTCTTGACGACGGTGTGATCAATCTCCTGGAGGCCATGCAGGGCTACGGGCCGGATTCCACCATCAGGGTCAGCCGCCTGGCGGAGCCCATCCAGGTGGAGCCGGAGCTGCTGGTCCAGTTGGACGAAGGCGGGATCCGTCCGGGCGCTTCGGTCACCCTGGAGCGCGTAGGGGAGTACATCTCCGTCCGTGTTCCGGGCATCGAGGGAGCGCTCGAGCTGCCTCCTGAAGTGGCAGCGCACGTGTTCGTTTCCGTGGGCTGACAGGGCAGTCCTGCCTGCTCACGCGGGACTGAAGGGCTTTTGCGGCCCGCTTTAGCGCAGTGACGGCTGATCTCCAAAGATAACGGAATTGTTACTGTCCGGCTTAATCACTTATAGTTTTAACAGAACGTCGATACAAAAGCGTTACCTGATCCGGAGCCGAGCTCTGCCAGCGGATCAGGTGCACGAGTCACTAACTGGCAGAGGCGGGGGAACCACAACCGGCAGTCGCAAGGCTGCCTTGGGGTGTAGTCCGTCAGCAGCAAGCCTCTCTCAATGAAGAATCCTCACGGGATATTTCTGCGCCAAGTGCTTGTCACGGCGGACCGGGTCTTTGATCTCTCTGACCCGAATCCGACAGCTAACTTCGCAGGCTATCCAGAGAGGAACATTTTTGACCACGCAATACTCCAGGGGCCGCCGTCGCGCTGCGGGCCCCACTTCGGCGCCGCGTGCGCCAGAGGTTATTACCGCCGACAGGCCGCGTGATTCGCAGCGCGAAGCCCGCCGTCGCCGGGGGCCCTTCCGGCAAATCACTGAATTCGCTTCCGCCAGTGGCATCGGCCAGAAGGCCGGCATCGCCCTGGCCGCAACCGGCTTGGTCCTCACTGTGACGGTTCCGGCCACCAGCCCCGTGATGGCACAGCCGGAGCCGGGACAGCCCGCATCGGCTGTTTCCGCCGCCCCGCAGCCCGAAGTCTCCGCCGCCGCCGGTGCGCAGATCGATTTCAGCCGCTCTTCCGTGGTCACCCAGGGCGATCCCGACGGCAAGCTCAAGCAACTGCTGAGCGCCCAGTCTGCAGGCTCGATCACCCGCGCGGCCTCCGCCGGAAGCCTCGGCGCACCCTTGGCCCAGCTGGCCACCGCCTCACCGTTCGGTTTCCGGATCAGCCCCATCACCGGCGGCTCCGGCGACTTCCACCGGGGCCAGGACTTCGCCGCACAGTGCGGGACTTCTGTCCTGGCCGCCGCGAGCGGCACTGTAACCTTCGTTGGCTGGCACCAGTACGGCGGCGGCAACCGCGTGGTGGTGGACCACGGCAACGGCCTTGAAACCACGTACAACCACCTCTCGTCCGCCAGTGTGACCATGGGCCAGACGGTCAGCCGCGGCGACGTCGTTGCGCTCAGTGGAACCACAGGTGCCTCCACCGGCTGCCACCTCCACTTTGAGGTGCAGGTCAACGGCGAAGTCGTTGACCCGTCCGGCTGGCTCTGATCCAAATGATGGCCAACTATCAAATTTCGGTGACATGCCGTGACCTGAATGTGACATTGGCTGAGAAGTCCTGTAACGTCTAAATCGCGCCAGCTTTTCCGAAGCTGACGTTCTTGAGTGGATTGCCTAGCTCTGCCACCGCTCAAGGTCCGTTCGCATGAATTCGTCTGGCAGGGGCGGGGGAACCAATTTTGGCCTTTGATTCTGAAGGCCTTGGGGTTAAGTCACAAAGCTTCCCAGGAAGCCGCGTGGCCGGGTGCACTCCCATCCGAATCCGACAGCTCACCTCGCAGGCATTGGGAGAGGCTACCTTCGTGTCTTCACGCCATAATTCTGCGCGCCACCGTGCGCAAACGGTTCGCACGAACCCCTTGGGCTCAGTGTCCAAGGCAGTAAGTGCAAACGCCGGGACCGTAGGTCGCCAGGCTGCTGTCATCGCAGCCGCGTCAGGTCTGATCCTGACAATGGGGCTTCCGGCCAACGCTGCGGATTCAACCGCCGGCGTGTCCGCCTCCACCGAGTCCGGGTCAGCCCAGGCTGCGCTGGCCGTCACCGCGGCTCCCACGGCTACTGTTTCGTTCGAGCGTCCGGTGGTCAAGACCACCGCTGCGCCGAAGATCGAAACGGTCCGTGCGCAGTCAACGGCTACCGAAACCGCTGCCGCAAGTCAGGGTACTGACGCTGCGGAGATGGTTGCGACCAAGCTCGCAGACGCCGTCTCCACTGCTTCCGGCTCCGGCCTGGCAGCCATCGCCTACACCGGCATCGGCAGCCCCTACCTGTGGGGCGGCACCACTCCCAGCGGCTGGGACTGCTCAGGCTTCACCCAGTGGGTCTACGCCCAGGCCGGGATCAGCATTCCCCGTGTCAACGCCTGGACAGCAATGAAGCCGACCTCCACGCCGGTTCCCGGTGACCTGGTCATGCAGAATGGCGGCGCGCACGTTGGTATCTACGTCGGCAACGGCATGATGATCAGCGCGCTGAACCCCGGACAGGGCACCCTGCTCCACTCCGCGGCCTCCACGGGCACCTCCTCCTTCTTCACCATGGGCAGCTAACCAGCCGACGCCCCCGGTTCCTGCCTGGCAGCAGTTCCTGCAGCTTCACGCTGCAGGAACAGTGCCACCTGAACCTTTTCGCTAAATCCCCGTTCGGGACGTGCCGGCGTACCCCCAAGATGCCGGCGCGTCCAAAACCCCTGGCCTGCCCACGCGGTCCTGAGGAAATCGAAAGAGAGAAATTAATGACTACTCGTGCAACAGTTGCACGGCACCGCGCCGAGGTCACCACCAAGACCAACTCGCTGGCTGTCATTGCCAAGGCTGTCGGCGACAACGCCGGCGGCATGGGCCGCCAGGCAGCGGTTATCGCTGCTGCCTCCGGCCTGGTCCTCACCAGCGGTATCGCGGCCAACGCCGCAGACACCAACGTCCAGCGTGAAGTGTCCCCGGTCTCGAACCTTGAGCTTGAGGTCTCCGCCCCGGCTGTCATCTCCGCTGAATCCACCATTGCCATCTCCTACGAAAAGCCTGCTGTCACCACCTCGCCGGCTCCCGTTGTTGAGGCACCTGAGCCCGAGGTTGAGGTGCAGGAAGCTGCAGCTCCCGTCGCGGCTCCGGCTCCCGCAGCTGCCGTCAAGGTAACCACCGCTTCGGCTCCGGCCGCCCCGGCTCCGGTTGCCGCCAGCGGCAAGGGTGCGGCAATCCTGTCCGCCGCTTACGCGCAGCTCGGTGTGATGCAGGACTGCACCATGCTGGTGACCAACTCGCTGGCCGCCGTGGGCATCAACTTCCACGACTGGCCCGCCGGCTACCTGGGCCTGGGCCGCACCGTCAGTGCCGCCGAGGCACAGCCGGGCGATCTCATCTACTACGCCGACGGCGGCGCAGGCGTTGCCCACATCGCTGTCTACGCCGGCAACGGCCAGGCAGTACACGGCGGCTACAACGGCAACCAGACCGTTGTTTTCAGCGCCAACGTTGGCTCGGGACCGGTCTTCATCCGCGTTTCCTAGCATCCGCTTCAGCACCAAGGACCCCCGCCACCATGGCGGGGGTCCTTTGCTGTCTCCGGCCCCCACATGGCGTCCCGTGATGAACCTCAGGATGAACGGGACAGCTGGGTGGGCCCGACACGACAGCGGGCCGGCTGACGGCGATTAGCTGATAGCGGGTTTCTTTGTTTACTCTTGTGGTGTCGATCCATAGCCCGGATATGCCGGGGGCAGCCGGCCCTCGTGCCCCTGACGGGTGCGGCCACGAAGAGGTACGTGCATGCGCACTCTCGTTCTGAATGCTGGATATGAACCGCTGGCGGTGATCACCTTCCGCCGGGCGCTGGTCCTTGTGCTCACGGGCAAGGCGAGCGTTGTTGCCGAAGGCGAAGACCCCGTGGTGGGACCGCAGGAGATTCTGGGCCGCCCGTCCGTGATCCTCCTGAACCGCTACATCCGCCCGAGGTACAACCACAGCACCGCAGTGAGCCGCCGCGGGGTATTGCGGCGCGACGGCCACCGGTGCGCCTACTGCGGCAAAGCAGCCCACACCATTGACC
>NZ_QAIQ01000244.1 GCF_003061105.1 Arthrobacter sp. HMWF013 | reverse complement strand
GGTCAACAACGGCACCGCACCCGACGCCGAAATGGGCCCGGTCATCACGCCCGCCTCCAAGGAACGCATCGTCCGGATCGTCACCGAAGCCGAAACCGCAGGAGCGGCGATGGTGGTTGACGGCCGCGACCTCGTGGTCCCCGGCCACGAAGACGGCTTCTGGGTGGGCCCCACCGTCATCGACCACGTCAAAACCGGAATGACCGCCTACACCGAGGAAATCTTCGGCCCCGTCCTCGTCGTGGTCCGCGTCGACACCCTCGAAGACGGCATCAACCTGATCAACGCCAACCCCTACGGCAACGGCACCGCCATCTTCACCTCCTCCGGCGCCGCAGCCCGGAAATTCCAGCGCTCCGTCACCGTCGGCATGATCGGCATCAACGTGCCCCTGCCCGTCCCGGTGGCCTACCACTCCTTCGGCGGCTGGAAGGCCTCCCTCTTCGGCGACAAGCACATTTACGGACCCGAAGGCGTCTCCTTCTACACCCGCGGCAAAGTCATCACCTCCCGCTGGCCCGAAACCCACCACGCCTCCGGCGCCTCCTACAACTTCCCCTCCAACTAATCCCCGAGAAAGACAACGCTGTCATGAATGAGAACAAGCTGATTATTGGCACCGCGCCGGATTCCTGGGGCGTCTGGTTCCCTGATGACCCCCAGCAGACCCCGTGGGAGCGGTTCCTCGACGAAGTCGCAGAATCCGGCTACAAGTGGATCGAACTTGGCCCCTACGGCTACCTGCCCACCGATCCCACCCGGCTGGCCGAGGAACTAAAACAGCGTGATCTGAAGATCAGCGCCGGCACAGTCTTCACCGCCTTCCACCGCGGCCTGGACCAGTGGGAAACCGCCTGGGAACCGGCCCGCAAGGTCGCCGAGCTCACCGCGGCCATGGGCGGCGAACACATGGTGGTCATCCCGGCCATGTGGCGCGATGACGTCACCGGCGAGGCAGTGGAGAGCGGCCAGCTCACCGAGAAGGCCTGGAGCGACCTCTTCACAGGCCACAACCGGCTCGGCAAAACCCTGCTGGAGGACTTCGGCCTGAAGCAGCAGTTCCACTCCCACGCAGATTCCCACGTGGGCGCCCAGGAAGACATTGAGACGCTGCTCGCGGCAACGGATCCGCAGCTCCTGAACCTGTGCCTGGACACCGGCCACGCTGAGTACTGCGGCGCTTCCAGCCTGGAGCTCATCAAGAACTACCCGGACAGGATCGGCTACCTGCACCTGAAGCAGATCAACCCGGAGATCCTCAAGAAGGTCAACGAAGAAAACATGACCTGGGCGGCAGCGAACCTGGCCGGTGTCATGACCGAGCCGCCGAACGGCCTGCCGGACCTGCGCGCAGTCATCGAAGCAGTTGAAGCGCTGAACCGGCCGATCTTCGGCATCGTGGAGCAGGACATGTACCCGGTGGCATTCGATGTCCCCATGCCGATTGCCAAGCGAACCAGAAACTACCTGCTCTCCTGCGGCTCCCGCACCACCGTCAACTGACGGACCCCGACCTTTTCCAGCCTCACCCCAAAGGACACCACAATGACTGAAATCCTCCGCGTCGCTGTCATCGGCGCCGGCCGCATGGGCGCAGACCACATCCAGCGACTGACCAAGCGGATCAATGGAGCCGAAGTTGCCGCCGTCGTCGACGTCGACCTGGCCCGGGCCCAGGCAGCCGTCGAAGGCATCCCCGGTGCCGTCGCCCTGGCCGACGCCGAGGAGGCACTGAACAACGGGGACGTCAACGCCGTCCTCATCGCCACCCCTGGCTTCCTTCACGAGGACATCCTGCTGAAGGCACTTGCCAAAGACATTCCCATCCTCTGCGAGAAGCCGCTGACCCCGGACGCCGCCTCCTCCTGGAAGATCGTCCAGGCGGAAGAGAAGCTCGGCCACAAGAGGATCCAGGTGGGC